>JAPLBU010000379.1 GCA_026392575.1 Actinomycetota bacterium
CAGATCAAGTGCCTTGTTGTACTGATTCCGCAGAGAGAGGTTCGCCCCTTGCAGTTGAGAGGCCTGGGCGCTCAGCTCAGCGGACTTCGACAGGCGTGGGGACAGGACGACGAACCAGAGCAGGGCGGCGAGGGCCAGCAGGATGGCAATTCCAGCGACGAGATTCAGTCGAACGCGGCCCATGGTCATGACGCTGCTCCCGGTGTGGCGGCGGCAGATGGGGCCGGTTCGGGTGCCGGTGGGTTGATGATGGCGTCGATCTGCTCGGGCGTCAGGAGCGACTCGAGGCCCTCAAGCGAGATACCAGCCGAGCCGGCGAATGCCACCGAGCCCTTGGCACCCTCGAGGTCCGTGGCGTTGAGGCTGGTGGCGTAGGGACCGACGAACAGCGGATCCTCCTCGAGCAGTCGCAGCAGGTCGGAAACCTGGCCGCTGTCCTGCGCCGATGCGCTGAACGCGATGCAGCCGATCGTGGCCTCAGCACCGAAGGGGTCTGGGTTCGGGCATGTATTGAGCTCCTGGCCAGCCTTCGGTATGCCGGTGTAGACGATGTCGATGCTGGCGAAGTCGATGCCCTTGCCGGGGCCGGCCTGCTCGCCCGCCGCGGCGAGTCGCTCGATGACCACAGCCGCCTGCGGTTGCGAGGCGAGGGTCGAGGTGACCACCTCCTGCAGGCGGGTGATCTGCTCGTACATCTGCTTGACGGGTGCCAGGGCCTCTACGTCGGTCCGCAGCTGCTGGTTCTCTGCCGTCGCCTGCGCCACGGCGTTCTCGGACAGCGAGATCTGGTTGGTCTGCAGGTACCAGACACCACCAGCGACGATCAGCAGCAGGACGGCGACCCAGATGATCCGGCGGCGGATGCGCCCGATGACGATCGAGTCCCGGACAGGCTGGGGCAGCAGGTTGACCTGCGGCAGCACCGGAACGTAGGGCGGGTGCTCCACCTCTTCGTCGGTGTCTGCGCCCTTCTTGCCCATGGAGCTCAGATCCATCTTCCACAGGCTCTTCTTGACGAGCTTGCGCTTGCGCCGTGGTGCTGGGGTTTCGTCGCTCATGAGTCCACCCCCATGGCGAGCCCGGTCGCCACCGCGAGACGACTGTCGGTGATCTCCTGCTTGTGCACCTGGCGACTTGCTGCCAGTCCGACGAGCGGGTCCATGGTGTGAACCGAGAGCGGGATCTGCGTGGCGATCCGCTCGACCAGCCCGTCAAGTTCGGCGGTTCGGCCCGTGAGGGTAAGGGTGCGGATTGGGGCAGCGGGAGTCGAGGCCTGGAAGTAGTCGAGGGAGTTGCGGATCTCGCTGATGGCCGTGGTGGCCCACGGGTTCAGAGCCTCGACGGTGCCGGCGGCGCGCGGATCCAGGGCCGGCACGTCGGAGACGGGGGGGCCGCCGAAGACGCTGGACTCGGCGATGGGGGCCAGGACGGGAGCCGGACCGTTGAGGCCGGTCTCGCGCTTCAGGCGCTCGGCCGTCTCGGCGTCCACCCCGAGGCGGCTGGCCACGGCCTGGGTGGCCGTCTCTCCACCGAGGTTCGCGATCGTGCGGATGAATCGGGGCTGGCCGCCCTGGTGGATGACCACGGTGAGCTGGTCACCACCGATGTCTGCGATGGCGTGAGTCTCGGTGTCAGACGGCAGTCGGCCGTGGCAGGCGGCGCGGATCAGGGCGAAGGCCGCAGAGTCGGCGATGATCGGTACGAGCTTGGCCTTGCGTACGACGCGAGCCTCGTCGGTGACCGATTCGCGGTTGGCCGCGACGATCAGGATTCGGTTGAGCTCGACGGGCTGACCGTGGTCGTCCGTACGTGCGGTCTCGCCGAGTAGGTGGTAGTCGAGCTCAACGGATCCGAGGTCGACGGGCAGAGCATCGTTGACCTGGTACTTGAGGGCGGTGCGGAAGTCGGCCGCCGGCATCCAGGGCAGGTCGACCGAGGCGGCCTTGACGATCTCGTACTCGCCGGTCTTGCGGTGCCGCTTCAACTGGACAGCGCGAATCCCGCTAGCGCCGATGTCCAGGCCCACGAGCCCAGCCGCCGTGCCCGCCATGTGCCGCCTCTCGATCCGGTCGTTAATCGGATTATCGGACCGATTCGC
>JAPLBU010000143.1 GCA_026392575.1 Actinomycetota bacterium
AGTCATCCTCATCTCGCGCCAGCGCAAGCTCAGCACGATCGAGAGCGTCCTCCGCGTCATCAAGGAGCTTCTCGAACACCACAGGATCGACGACCACAGCGACCGCGCGACCGCGCCTGGTCAGGTAGACCGGCTCGCCCGTCCGCTGGGCGCTGGCGATCACCCCCGCCAAGTGCTCCCGGGCCTCGCTCACCGCCATCTCCGTCATGTACGAATCGTACAACATGGGTGGCCGAACCCCGGCCCGCCTGGGTCTGGCCCAGCCGCAACCTCATTGCCAGCGGGTCAGTCACCCGTCGGCGCTGACGGATGTCTCCGAGCAGCGGCCATTGCCTCCGGCAGTTCCTCGGCGATGGCGCGCTGGGCGGCCGGGGAGAGGGCGATCTCGTAGGGACGCTCGCTCACGGACGAAGCTGGCGCACGGCATCGGTACCGCGGACGACGTCACCGCGCGCATAGGCGGTGTCGGCCTCCCGGATGTCGGCCAGAGCCTGGGGATCGCTCAGCACGTCGATGGTCTCCTGCAACTGCGCCAGATCCTCCGGACTCAGGATGACTGCCGCCGGCTTGCCGTTGCGGGTGGCCACGACGCGTTCATGGTGGTGCTCCACCCGATCAATGACCCCGGACAGGTGGTTACGGACACATCCCGCAAGGACTGGGTCGACATGACCACAACTGCGGCGCTTCACAGGCCGACTCTCCAGCCATGAGTGGCCTAGCAACTCCGACCGCCGCCAGCTCGTGGGATCAAGGCCTCCATCAATCTCGGGGCGACTCAGGCTCTTGTTGACGTCCCAGGCGCTGTCCACGGACGCAGGGAAGCACTCGAGTTGTGTCTGACTCGGGCGGCGGGATCCCGGTACTCATGTGTCAGTCCGTATCGTGCACCTGGTACCGGTCGGTCCGAGCGATGGAGATGGCCTGCCTTGATGGATAACCCTCACCCCCCTGTTCATGGCGTGAAACCCGTACTGCCGGCCACCGGCGTCGTCTGGGCGAATGGCCTTCACTGCGGGCCCCGACGTCGACGTGCCGCTGGCGTCGATCGGGCCAACAACCAGAACGACCGACTCGAGGACATCAGAGATCGGCACGATCCGAGTTGTGTGCTGCCGCTCGCCCGGCACCAACCCGATCGCGCGACGGCGGGCGGCTCGGATCGAGCCCCATCATGAACCTCGAGGTGATCGAGGAGTACTACGACGCGGCGCCGCGACCGCTAGCAGCGGTGGAGGAGATCGGCTTCTTCAACCTGTTCGTGCGAAACGATCCAACGGGCTGGCCCTACTACGCGCGACCGCGACTCGGCGTCGTCGGGCGCTTCACGGTCGACGACATCTCCGCCGTGCTGGCAAGACAGGCCACCCTCGGCGATCCCGCTGCCCTGGAGTGGGTTCACGAAGTCACGCCGACGCTGCGTGATGCGGCCCAGGCAGCGGGCCTTGTCGTGGAGTCGTGCCCCCTACTGGCGCTGCCCCGCGGATCTGAGCTGCCCACGCCGAACCCGCCCGCCCGACATCATGTCGAACGGTTGACCGCCGATTCCCCCCGACTGGCGGACGTCCTCGGTGCCATCGGGGCGGCCTTCTCCGAGGTCGACACCTGGTCGGACTCCGGGACAGGGCCATGGCCCGGGCTGCTGTCAGCCGGGCTCACTCGACTCGTCGGAGCCTTCGAGTCCGGCGTTGCCGTCGGCGGCGGCTCGCACTCACCGCGCGGTACCACCACTGAACTCACCGGGATCGGCGTGCTGCCGAAGGCCCGAGGGCAGTCCATCGGCCGGGTCATCACCGCCCTGCTCGCTGAGGACGCGCGAGCCTTGGGCGTGGAGACGATCTTCCTTTCCGCACAGGACGACGCGGTTGCCCGCGTCTACGCGCGGGTCGGCTTCGAGAGTGTCGCGACCGCCTGCATCGCCTCCCGACTCTGACCGGGTCGTCGACATCGACGAAGCCTAGGTGTGCATGGTCTCGTGGACCATCAGCCGCTCGTGCCCGACTCTCCCTCGATCGGCCCGACCCCTGTGATCCGGTCTGAGGTAACGGCGAGCTTCGCGCCGGGCAGCAATCCTTCGTCCTTCCGGACAGCATGGAAACCCACGCCCACGGGCACATCCACCGCGGCACCGCGGACGAGGCAGCGTCCGTAGGGTGACCAACGGCCCAGTAGTTGGCGAAAGTCGGGCATTTCGGGACTCTATGCTGCAGTCAGAATCACGAAACCCATTGCGCTGCAACAACTTTCGATTGGGGCCGCCTCGGGGAACCGTCGCTAGCGCTCCTCCCCACCCCGAACCTACGCATTACGAGACTGCGCCCACGCATGGATTTGCCCCTAGGACTCGTTGCCTAGCAACGAGTTTCGTGACACCGAGCGACACCCAGATACACCGAGTGACAGGGAGAAAGGGAGACGGAAAGGGCGAGCATCTATGCGCAGATTCGAGCCAAGCCCTGCTTGGACCTCAGCACCGCCGATGCGTGGACGTAACTGACCGCATCAGACGAGAGGAACACGACGGCACCGGTCAGTTCAGCAGGGCAACCAGCGATGCGTGCTGCCGATCGAACTCATCGGGTCGCTTGCTGCGGAAGATCTCGAGGTTGCGCAGCTTCCACGCCAAGGCGGGCAACTCGCTTGCGTGCGGGTACGGCAGCAACGACCAGTCCGGC
>JAPLBU010000425.1 GCA_026392575.1 Actinomycetota bacterium
TCCGGAGCTGCAACACGGTTACGAGTGCTGGTTCAACGTGCCGACGCTGCCCAAGTTCGACCACACCAGCTCGCTCCTGCGAGACACTCTCGTGGCATCCGATGCGGCACCCGTCCGCACTTGGCTGCGCGGCCCCTCGGGTCTCGACGGGTGGCGCGTCGATGTCGCCAACATGGCCGGGCGCATGGGCTCCATCGATGTGACGCACGAGTTCGCCAAGGCCGTGCGGGCGGCGATGGCCCTCGAGCGGGGCGATGCCCTGCTTGTTGCCGAGCATGGACACGACGCCAGCGGCGATCTGCTGGGCGACGGGTGGCACGGCACGATGAACTACGCGGGCTTCACGCGTCAGGTCTGGTGCTGGCTGCGCAGCCCGGACTTTCACGAGACGTTCCTCGGCCTGCCGGTCGAGGTCCCCGTCATCACGGGCGAGCAGGCGGTGGCGGCGCTGCGGGCCGGCCTGCCGGGGGTGCCGATGGTGTTCGCAGGCGACGAGATCGGTGCCACCGGGCTGTGGGGCGAGGATTCGCGCACCCCCTTCCCGTGGAACGACGAGGACGCGTGGGATCAGGACACCCTGGCGGCCTACCGTGGGCTCCTGCGCATCCGGCGCACGAGCCCGGCGCTCGCACTTGGCGGACTTCGGTGGCTGCACGTGGGCACCGATGCGATCGCGTTCGTGCGCGAGCATCCCGACGAATCGATACTGGTCGTCGTGGCGCGCAGCCAGGCACAGACCGTGCGGGTCCGGTTGGCGGACCTCAACGCGCGGACGATCCATCACCTGTTCGGCTTCCACGCGGATGTGGTCGCCGATCAGGCTGTCATCGATGTCCCGTCAGCGGGTGCTGGCGTGTGGCGAGTGGAGGGTGTGTAGTCATGGCCGAACTGGTGCTGACCGAGATCGACAAGGTCTACGACAACGGCTTCTATGCCGTGAAGGACCTGTCGCTGGATGTCGCCGACGGCGAGTTCCTGGTGCTCGTCGGGCCGTCCGGTTGCGGTAAGACGACGGCGTTGCGGATGGTGGCGGTCGTCAACGACATCGGCCCGCGCGATCGCAATATCGCGATGGTCTTCCAGAGCTACGCCCTCTATCCGCACATGACCGTGGGCGAGAACATCGGCTTCGGTCTGGCCCTGCGGCATGAGGGCAAGGCCGAGATCAAGGAGAAGGTCGACCGCGCCGGTCGCCTGCTCGACCTCACGTCGATGCTGACCCGCAAGCCGAAGCAGCTATCGGGCGGACAGCGTCAGCGCGTGGCCATGGGGCGGGCAATCGTGCGCGACGCCGAGCTGTTCCTGATGGATGAGCCGCTGTCGAATCTCGATGCCAAGCTGCGTGTGCAGATGCGCGCCGAGATCGCGTCACTGCAGCGCGATCTCGGAATCACGACGGTCTACGTCACACACGACCAGGTCGAGGCGATGACCATGGGCCATCGCGTGGCAGTCATGCGGCTCGGCGAACTCCAGCAGGTCGCCCCTCCGCAGGATCTCTACGACAACCCCGACAACATCTTCGTAGCCGGCTTCATCGGTACCCCGCCCATGACACTGATGCACGCGATCCTCAACGTGGAGGGTGACTCAGCGGGCCTGCGGATCGGGTCTCAGTACCTGCCGATTCCGCGATGGGTGGTCGATGCCCGCGCGGATCTGGCGGGCAAGAACGGCCAGGAGATCATCGTCGGACTGCGCGCCGAGGACATCTTCCATGAGCAGCGGGAAGGCTCCCATCCGCTGGAAGTCACGGTGGTGCTCTCGGAGGCCCTGGGATCGAGCGTCCATCTCACGTTCGGGCTGGCGGGAACCCCGGTCGACGAGTCGCGCCTCGGCAGCGGCCTCGCCAAGGAGGAGGAGCAGGAGCTGACACGTCTGGGCCACAGCAAGGAGATCGAGGGGGTCGCGGTCTTCCCGCCTCGCCTCCACTTCGGGACGGGCGATGCGATCACCGTCTTCGCAGATGGCTCGCGACTGCACTTCTTCGATGTGGAATCGGGTCGTGCGCTGCGGTAGGTGGCCGCTGGCAGGGGTCGTCTCTCTGACGCTTCTCCTTGGCGGCACGATCGGTCCGGCATCAGCGGGATCTGCGCTGGACGGCTTGGCTACCGCGCCCCTCCGGAGCCCGATCGCTGCCGATTCGTTCTACTTCCTGATGACTGATCGCTACGCGAACGGCGACCCGGCCAACGACACGGGCGGGCTCTCCGGCGGTCCGAGTACCACCGGATTCGAGCCGACATCCGACGCGTTCTACCACGGCGGCGACCTCGCCGGCCTGGCTATTGGTTCCTCGACATCACGAAGCCGGATGCGCATCTCGGCACCGAGGCCGAGTTCGCGACATTCATGGCCTGCGCGAAGAAGCTCCAGCTCAAGGTGTTCCTCGACGTCGTCGTCAACCACACGGCCGACGTCATCACCTACAAGCAGGGCTACTCGTATGTGCCGATCGCGCGCGCTCCGTACCGCACCGCGACTGGCCGTCGATTCGACCCGTGGTCCTACACGGCGGGCACGTCGTTCCCACGGCTCTCGGCGAAGAGGAGCTTCGCGAAGACGCCGAGTGCCGAGCCTGCGTTCACGTCGGCGAAAGCCCCCGCGATTCTCAACGACCTGACGAGGTACCACAACCGCGGGGATATCGACTGGAGCAGTTGTGTCGGGCGCTGCGAGATGGACGGCGACTTCGCCGGTCTCGACGACCTCATGACGGAGGATTGGACCGTCATCAAGGCGCTTGCCGACTCGTACGGGGAATGGATCACCAAGTACGGGATCGACGGCTTCCGGATCGACACGGCGAAGCACGTTGACCCGTACTTCTTCGGACGGTGGCTGCCGCTCGTGCAGCAGACGGCCGCAGCGGCGGGCAAGCCGCAGTTCACGAGTTTCGGTGAGGCCTGGTTCACCGACGCGGCGCAGTTGTCGGAGATCATGCGAGTTCGGGGGCTCCCGTCGGTTCTCGACTTCCCGTTCCAGGACGTGGCTCGGACCTTCGTGACGGGTCGGGCGTCTGGAGCCTCACTCGCGTCGCTGTTCGCCGAGGACGACTACTACACGTCAGCCACGGCGAACGCCTACGGGCTCACCACCTTCCTCGGCAACCACGACATGGGTCGCATCGGGTTCTTCCTCGCCTCCCAGTCGACGGCCGAGGGGCAGCAGCTGCTCGAGCGCGATCTGCTGGCGCATGACCTGCTCTACCTGACCCGCGGAGTGCCGGTCGTCTACTACGGCGACGAGGTGGGCATGACCGGGTCAGGCGACGGCAAGGACAAGAACGCCCGGCAGGACATGTTCCCGACACAGGTGCCGCAGTGGCGCTTGGAGGAGCGGATCGGCGGGGCACCCATCGCGAGTGGATCCTCCCTCGGGCTCTCCACGCCGATCGAGACTCGCATGGCGGCCCTCGCCGCTGCCCGAGCGGCCCATCCGGCGCTGTCTTCCGGCGCGATGATCACCCGGTACGGCGCGGGTTCGGTATTCGCTGCCAGCCGCATCGATTCATCGACCCGGCGCGAGTACCTGGTTGCCTTCAACACAGGTGATGCTGTTGCTTCGGTGAGCATTGCGACATCGACTCCGTCGAGTGCGTGGGCCCCCGTGCTCGGAGGCAGCGGCGCCCAGTCGGATGCATCCGGCGTGGTGTCCGTGAGCATCCCGGCGCGCTCCTCGCTCGTGCTCAAGGCGGCGAACGTGCTGCCGCAGCCGTCCGCTCCCAGCGTTTCGGTGCGTGCGGCGAAGGACTTCGTCACGGGCACGTATCGAATGCCGGCAACCGTTCCGGGCACCGACCCCTCCACCGTGACGTTCGTGATGCGGCGCCCAGGGGCGGCGGACTGGACCCCGCTTGGGACCGACGATGCTCGGCCCTTCCGGGTGTTCGTGCCCCCGGGCAAGGGTCGTCCTGTGGAGATTGCCGCGGTGGTGAAGGACTCGGCGGGCCAGGTCGCCAGTACATCCCCTCTTCGCGTGAGCATCGCCCCGTTCCTCTGAACCCGCCCGTCGTCGGCGCTGTGGCCGGTCAAGCGCTTGTACGATCGTGGCGAGGATCAAAGGAGAGTGGATATGTCGGTGCGAGGGATTGTGGTCACGCTGGTCGCGACAACGATGACAGCGGGGGCGCTCGTCTCCGCTGCGCCGGCGGCGCACGCGGCTGACACCATCATCGTGTGGGCTGATGCGGCCCATGCCCCTGTCATCCAGCAACTGCTTCCCGAGGGCTATGCGGATCTGTCGGTGACCGTCGTCGCGAAGGATCCCGCCACCGTTCGAGCCGACCTCGCGGCTGCTACGGCAGGCAACGCTCCGGATGTGATCTGGGGGGACCTGGCCTGGACCGGGGAACTCGCCACCGCCAAGTCCATCGTCCCCGTGACGCTGACGAAGAAGCGGGCGAAGAAGTTCGGTGCCAATGTGCTCGCGGGGTCACAGGTTGGTGCCGACCGCTATGGACTCCCCGTGCAGATCAGCAATCTGGCCCTCGTCACGAACACCAAGCTCGTTCCCCAGCAGCCGACCTCCTTCGCGACGCTCAGTGCGGTCGCTCTGCAGCTCAAGAAGGACAAGAAGGTCAAGGTGCCCTTCGCGCTCCCGCAGGGTCCCGGCGCAAATCCGTGGTCCACCTTCCCCCTGTTCAGCGGCGTCGGCGGCTACCTCTTCGGCAGGGCGTCCACGGGTGGGCTCGACCCGACCGACATCGGGTTGGCGAGCAAGGCCCTGCGCACGAACTCGAGCCTGATCGACCAGTGGAACTCCTCCGGCCTCCTGGACTCGACGCTGAGCGTCGATGCCGCGCGCACGGCCTTCGCCAAGGGCAAGTCGGCCTTCTGGCTCGCCGGCCCGGAGGACCTCGCGGCGCTGCTCAAACTGAGCTTCATCTACCGCATCGGCAGTGTGCCGCCCATCGTCTCGAAGCTGAAGGCCGTGCCGTTGCTCACCGTGCACGGCTTCATGCTCACGCGGTTCGCTGCCAGGCATGGGGTCCAGGACGAGGCGTCTGCGCTGGTCGGGAGGTTCCTGTCCAAGCCCAAGACCCAGCTGGCCCTGGCGAATGCATCGAGCTGGTTCCCGGCCAACACGGTTGCCCAGGCCCAGGTCGCCACGGGCGGTGGACGCATCCGGGCCGTCGGCAATGCGGGGGTCGACGGCGTGCCCATGCCCAACATCCCGCAGGCCGGTGCCGTCTGGGAGCCCTACGGCACGGCCTGGTCGGTCTCCACGAGTGGCCCGGCCGCCACCCCGGCCAAGGCCGCCTTCCGGATCGCCCAGGACGCCGCCGTCGCCGCCGTCGGATAGGGCGGGGGTTTGCACTCTCGGGTGCCGAGTGCTAACTTTTTCGTTAGCACTCGACACCCACGAGTGACAATCCCACACGGACGTTCCGGGAGGAACAGCCCCCATGGCAAAGATGATTGCATTCGACGAAGAGGCTCGTCGGGCCCTTGAGCGCGGTATGAACGTGCTCGCCGACGCCGTAAAGGTCACCCTCGGCCCGAAGGGCCGCAACGTGGTCCTGGAGAAGAAGTGGGGCGCCCCCACGATCACCAATGACGGTGTCTCCATCGCCAAGGAGATCGACCTCGAGGATCCCTACGAGAAGATCGGCGCCGAGCTCGTCAAGGAGGTCGCCAAGAAGACTGACGACGTCGCTGGCGACGGCACCACCACCGCCACCGTGCTGGCCCAGGCACTGGTCCGCGAGGGCCTGCGCAACGTGGCCGCCGGGGCGAACCCGATGGGCCTGAAGAAGGGCATCGAGCGCGCCGTCCAGATCATCAGCGACGAGCTGCTCGCGATGGCCAAGGACGTCGAGACCAAGGAGCAGATCGCATCGACCGCCGCGATCTCCGCTGGTGGCGACCAAGAGGTCGGCGAGCTCATCGCCGAGGCGATGGACAAGGTCGGCAAGGAAGGCGTCATCACCGTCGAGGAGAGCAACACCTTCGGCCTCGAGCTTGAGCTCACCGAGGGCATGCGCTTCGACAAGGGCTACATCTCGCCCTACTTCGTCACCGACGCCGAGCGCATGGAGGCGGTGCTCGAGGATCCCTACATCCTCATCGCCAACTCGAAGATCTCGGCCGTCAAGGACGTCCTGCCGATCCTCGAGAAGGTCATGCAGTCCGGCAAGCCGCTCCTCATCCTCGCTGAGGATGTCGAGGGCGAGGCCCTGGCCACGCTCGTCGTGAACAAGATCCGCGGCACCTTCCGCTCGGTCTCCGTCAAGGCTCCCGGGTTCGGCGATCGTCGCAAGGCGATGCTGCAGGACATCGCGATCCTCACCGGCGCTCAGGTCATCT
>JAPLBU010000292.1 GCA_026392575.1 Actinomycetota bacterium
ATCTGCGGCATCGGCAAGGCGGGCAACCCCGACACGTCCGACGACATCGACATCGTCGTGGGCACCGGCACGGCCGTGATCGATGGCGACGGGCTGATCGCCACTCCCGGTGGGATCGACACGCACGTGCACACGCTGAGCCCGCGCGTCTTCGAGGCGGAGATCTCGTCCGGCGTCACGACCGTCATCGGCCAGGAGGCCGGGCCGATGTGGGGGGTGGGTCTTGGGTCGGCATGGGTGCTCGAGCGCGGGCTCCGGGCAATGGACTCGTTCCCCGTGAACGTCGGGCTGCTCGGCCGCGGATCGTCCTCGCACGGTGAGGCGATTCGCGAGGCGGTCGGTGCGCATGTCTGCGGGCTGAAGGTGCACGAGGACACGGGCGCCACGCTGCGCACTATCGATACGGCATTGCGCGTCGCCGACGAGTTCGACTTCCAGGTTGCCCTGCACACCGACGGCCTCAACGAGACCATGAGCGTCGAGGACACGCTCGCCGTCCTCGACGGGCGGGTCCTGCACGCCTACCACGTCGAAGGATGCGGTGGCGGTCACGCGCCCAACGGCCTGCAGCTCGCTGGCGTCGACAACGTCCTTGCATCGTCGACCAACCCGACGCTGCCGTACGGGGTCAACGCCGTGGCCGAGCACCTCGACATGATCCTGCTGTGCCACGGGATGAATCCGGGCAATGACAGCGACGTGCGCATCGCGCGCTCGCGGGTGCGCGGGGTGACCATGGCGGCGGAGGGCCGACTGCACGATCTGGGCGTCATCGGCGTGACGTCGTCGGATGCGCAGGGGATGGGCCGGGCCGGTGAGACCTGGTGGCGCACCTTCGCGCTGGCGGGTGTCCTGGCGGGTATCGATCCTGCACGGGAGGACACGGCTGACGACAACGAGCGCATCCTTCGCTACCTCGCGAAGATCACCATCAACCCGGCCCTCGTCCACGGGCTTTCGCACGAGGTCGGGCGGCTGGCCGTCGGGCATCTCGCCGACATCGTGCTGTGGCGTCCGGAGTATTTCGCCGCGAAGCCGCAGCTCGTAATCAAGGGCGGCTTCCCGGCATGGGGGGTGACAGGCGACCCCAATGCCAGCATCGACTCGGCGGAGCCACTCGTTCTCGGGCCGCAGTACGGCGCGCTGGGCGTGGTCCCGTCCGATCTGGCAGTCCTGTTCTCAAATGCGGCTGCAGTCGCGGAGTCGGCCGCGCCGGTTGCTCGCCGGGTCGTCGCGGTGCGGGACTGCCGCACCGTTCGAGCGCATGATCTCGTTCGGCACGATGCCGTCGGCGAGGTTCGCGTGAGTGACGACGGCTCCGTGGTGACGTGGAACGGTGATGCGCTGACCATGGAACCGGTGACGTCCGTCCCCATCTCGCGCCTGCACTTCTGGTAGGTCATCTCGGCGCGCGCTGCCGACGGTCCGCGGTGTTCGGCGCGTATCCTCGCTGATCGTGGCAACCCTCTCGCGACTGGTCGAGGACCGCACCGACCTCACCGATGACGATGTCGCCCACCTGTCACGGATAGCCGAGGAATGGTCCCTGCTGTCAGACCTTGCGCTCAGTGACTTGGTGCTGTGGGTGCCGACCTGGAACGAGGGCGGGCTGGTCGCGGTTGCGCAGGTGCGGCCCACGACCGCTCCGACGGCGGTGCCGGACGACGTCGTCGGGGCGTTCGCGCCGCGAGGACGATTCCCGCAGTTGGATCAGGCGGTGGCCTTCGGCCGCCCGGTGACCCTGCGCGACGGCGAACACCCGTGGGTGCCGGGCGAGATGGAGGCCTATCCGGTGCGAAGGGACGGCCGGGTCATCGGCGTGCTGGCGCGACGGGCGTCGGGAGCCCCGCGGGTGGCTGGACAGCTCGAGGAGATCTACCTGACATCAGCGGATGACCTGTTCGCCATGCTCGTCGAGGGCCGCTTCCCCGTTGTGGAGACCGGCTTCGACACCACCGAGGCGCCGCGCGTCGGCGATGGCATGGTCCGGCTGGATGCTGCGGGCTCCGTTTCGTATGCGAGTCCGAATGCTCGATCTGCCTTTAGCAGACTTGGTTGGGTAAATGAGCTTGAGAGTTTTTCTTTAGGAGAAATAGCTGAATCTCTTTCTAATATCCGTCACGATGCACATGAAGAGGGGTTACGTAGTGCACTTAGTGGGAGAGGACTTCGTAGAGTTGAATGTGAGAATTCGGCAGGCACAATTGATTTACTAGTGATGCCTTTACTCGCTGGGACGGACAGAATTGGCGCGATAGTTCTTCTCCATAACATCACGGAAGTACGTCGGCGTGATCGTGAGTTGGTAACAAAAGACGCGACCATCAGAG
>JAPLBU010000156.1 GCA_026392575.1 Actinomycetota bacterium
GGGGCAACCCCTTAGGTGGCACCAGCTGCCGACCGCGGCCACGCGGTACTTACGGAATAACAGGAGGGCCCCATGGCCGAGAGCTACACCGGCGAGGCGTACTGCGTGAAGTGCAAGGAGAAGCGGGAGTTCACCGGCCACGTCGAAGAGACGAACGGTCGCCGCTTCGCCAAGGGCATCTGCCCCGTATGCGGCACCAAGGTGACCCGCATCCTCGGCAAGGCCTAACAGCCCGGCTGACGCAAGCTCGTTCGAGGGGGTGGCCGACAGGCCGCCCCCTCGTTCCATGCTCAGGCCCGTTCCGCACGTCTCGCTGAGGGCGAACGCGCGACGGTCGGCCCGTGGCGAATCGGCGTATACCGTTGACGCATGAGCGTTCCCTTCGGCTTTGGCATGAACGACGACCCGGACCAGCCCGGCGATGGCGTGCCCGGCTTCGGCTTCGGAGCTGGTGGTTTCGACATGAACAACCTCGGGGCCGCGCTGCAGCAGCTCGGAGCGATGATGCAGGCGGGCCAGACCGGTCCCGATGCAGGCGGCCCGGTCAACTGGGCGATGGTGTCCGATGTCGCGCGCAAGGCGTTGGTCGCCGCCGGTGACCCGTCCGTGGGCGATGCGGACCTTCGGTCCGTTACCGCGGCGGTGCGGCTCGCAGACGTGTGGCTCGATCCGGTCGTCAGCTTCCCCGCAACGCCCGCAGCTCCCGCTGCATGGAGCCGCTCCGAGTGGCTCGAGTTCACGGCCCCCGCGTGGCGCACGATCGTGCATCCCATCGCCGAGCACATGCAGCAGGTCGTCGGCCAGTCATTCCCCGGTGCGGCCGGCCAGGAACTCGACCTCACATCGCTGAGCGAGAACATGCCGGAGCAGTTTCGCAGCATGTTCCCCGACGGCATCCCGCCGGAGATGGCGCAGATGATGGCGCCGATGCTCGGATGATGCAGCAACTCGGGTCCGCGGCCTTCAGCATGCAGTTGGGGCAGGCGCTCGCCGCGCTGGCAGCGGATGTCGTCGGTGCATCAGACATCGGCATCCCGCTGACGGCAGAGCCCCAGCCCGCGCTGCTGCCGCGCAACGTCGAGGCCTTCGGTGCGGGCCTCGGCCTGCCGGTCGACGATGTGCGGCTCTACCTCGCCCTGCGAGAGTCCGCGCATCAGCGACTCTTCGCGCACGTGCCTTGGTTGCGACCCCGTGTGATCGGCGCCGTTGAGGAGTACGCGCGCGGTGTCCGCGTCGATCAGTCTCGTCTCGCCGAGGCGATGGGCGAGGTCGACATGACCAACCCCGAGGCCCTGCAGCAACTGATGGGCAGCGGCCTCTTGCAGCCCGAGGACACGGAGGAGCAGCGCGCCGCGAGCGCGCGGCTGGAGACTCTGCTCGCTCTCGTCGAGGGCTGGGTCGACGACGTCGTCGACACCGCTATCGCCGGACGGCTGCCGTCTGCCGTGCAGTTGCGCGAAGTGATGAGACGCCGTCGCGCCGCGGGCGGACCGGCGGAGAAGACGTTCGCCACCCTCGTGGGCATGGAGCTGCGGCCGCGGCTGGCGCGCGAGGCCGCCACGTTGTTTGCTGTCGTCCGCGCTGGTCGCGGTGCCGAGGCACGCGATGCCCTGTGGGCGCATCCCGACCTGCTGCCTGGCCCCGACAACCTTGCCGACCCGCTGGGCTTCATCGAGGGCAATGTGGGCGAGCTGGAGTTCGAGGTGCCCGATGACATCGGCGAGCTAGACGACCTCGATGGCGGCGGCGACAGCTCGGCCAAAGCCCCAGACGCGTGATCCATCCCGACTTCGTCCGGCTGCACGGCGACGCAACCACCGTCCTGACTGCCTGGCGCCATCCCGATGCCGAGCAGCTTGCCCTTCGTGATGATTACCTGGCCTTTCTCGCTGAGTACCCCGATGCGATGTCGCGCGAGTGCCGCACCGGGCACATCACCGCGAGCGCCCTCGTCCTCGATGAGGACCGCACGCGCGTGCTCCTGACGCTGCATCCCAAGGTGGGACGCTGGCTGCAGCTCGGTGGCCACTGCGAGATCGGCGATTCGTCACTGCGGGCTGCCGCTATCCGGGAGGCCCAGGAGGAGGGCGGCATCCACGATGTCACGATGTCGGCGACGCCCATCCAGATCGACCGCCACCCGGTGTCATGCGCCGGCGACATGAGCGTCCACTACGACGTCGAGTACCTGGCCCTCGTGCCTCGCGACGCGCAGGAGGTGATCAGCGACGAGTCCGACGACCTGCGCTGGTTCGCGCTCGATGCCCTGCCGGACGGGCTCGACAACAAGGTTCGGTCGATGATCGACGCCGCGCTGGTCGCTGACTGACGCGTACAGCAGGTGAACAGGCCGTAACGGGCACGAACTATTTTTCATCCACAGCCTGAGGGCAGTGTTTCCGCTGGTCACAGGGGGGTCTGAGGCGTCATCCTCAGGTTCATCCCCAGCTTCATGCACCGCCCGTCCACAGCGACACGCCAGTCGCTGCACAGGCAATGCACAGGTCATCCACACCCCCCGTGAACGAGAACCGTCATTCGCGTTGACTCGCGAGTAGCCCAATCCCTAGGTTCGGGGGCGTTGGACCCCCGGGATAACACGCTCGTTCGCAAGGGGAAGGCGAACGCAGTGGAGAGCCCCGGGGGTCCGTCGCTTTTCAGGCTCCCGGGGGCCAGCGCGTACCCTTGGGGAACCGCTGCAGGGGCGGGCCCGTCCCAGTCGCACGCAGCACGCCGATCAGCTTGAGGAGACCTTGGTGTCAGCGCTTGCCTGGTGGCTCATCCCCGTGGGTGCCACCGTCCTCGCTGTGCTGTTCGTGATGCTGCGCAGCCGGCCGAGCAAGCCGACGACGACCGAAGACTCCATGCAGCGGCTCAGGCTGATGCAGGAGGCCATGGACCGGCCCCTGCCGTCGAGCGGCAATACGCGAGTGATCCAGCCCGGTGCGCCAGCGGCAGACGCCGACGACGAGGCCTCCGCGTGACTGATCCTGAAGCCTCACCGGCCGAGATGCCGGCGGATCCGTCGGTCAGTGCCCCGGCCGAGCACGTCGAGACCGGCTGGTGGGCGGCCCTCACGCATCCGACCCGTCGCGGCTGGATGCTGATCGTCAGTGCCACCACGCTCCTTGTCCTGCTCGCGGTTGCGTTCCTTCTCCCGGTGCCGTTTGTGAAGCTGGCCCCTGGTCCGACCTTCAATGTCATCGGCGAGGCCGACGGTCGGCCCGTCATCGACATCACCGGCACCGAAACGTTTCCGGTCACCGGCACGCTCGACATGACCACGGTGCTGGAGTCGGGCGGGCCGCGCGGTGGACTCACCTTCGTCGATGCGATTGCGTCATGGATCGACCCGGCTGACGCCGTCGTGCCGCGTGAGCTGATGTTCCCTGACGACGTCAGTGGCGAGGATGTGCAGACTCGACAGGCCATGCTGTTCAGCACATCCGAATCGAATGCGGTCGCTGCAGCGATGACGTACCTGGATAAGCCGCTTGTCACGCAGGTCGTCGTCACCGCGGTCTACAGCGACACTCCGTCAGACGGTGTGCTGCTGCCCAAGGATGAGATCGTCAGCGTCGATGGCACGGCGATCACAGCGCCGACGCAGGTTGTCGAAGCGGTGCGCGGTGCGCCCATCGGTACGACATTCGAGCTTGTGGTGCGTCGCGACGGCGCCGAGCAGACCGTGTCGGTCACGTCCGCCGCGAACCCCGACGATGCGACGGTGCCGTACATCGGAATCGGTGTCGGCGAGTTCTACCAGGCCGAGTTCCCGATCGACTTCACCCTCAGTGATGTCGGCGGCCCGAGCGCCGGACTCATGTTTGCGACCGGCATCGTCGACAAGCTCACCCCCGACGACCTCGTCGCGGGGAATCATGTCGCCGGCACCGGGACCATCGAGCCTGACGGCACGGTCGGCCCGATCGGCGGCATCCGCCAGAAGCTCGCCGGCGCCCGCAACGCGGGAGCGACGCTCTTCGTGATGCCGGAGCAGCACTGCACGGAGGCATCGGGTCACATTCCCGATGGGCTGACAGTCGTGCCCGTGAAGACGCTCGCGGAGGCCGTGGCGGCAATCGGGGATTATGCCGCTGGCAAACCCCTTGCCACCTGCGCGGCCCCGGTGTCGTAGGTTGATGAAGTGACCTTCAACATGCCCGGCATGGGCGGATCGGGCGCCCCCACTGAGGAGGAGGCACCGCGTCGCCGCGGGGTGCTGATCCCGACCATCATCATCCTTGCCCTCCTCGTGGGCAGTTTCGTGCTCTTCACGGGCTTCTACACCGACTGGCTGTGGTTCAAGTCGGTTGAGAAGACCCAGGTCTTCACCACCTCCCTGGTCACGCGCGCCGTCATGTTCGCGGTGTTCGGCACCGTCATGGGCCTGGCCATCGGCATCTCGATGTGGATCGCGTGGCGCACCCGCCCCACTTTCCGCGGCATGACCCCTGAGCAGGCCAGCCTCGAGCGCTATCGGATCGCGATCGAGCCGTACCGCCGCCGCCTCACGGTCATCGTCGCCGCGGGCCTCGGCCTCGTCACGGGCCTGACGGCGTCCGCAGAGTGGGGCACCTATCTGCTGTGGCGCAATGCCGTCCCCTTCGGCATCAATGACCCGCAGTTCGGGATAGACCTGTCGTTCTACACCTTCGAGTTGCCGTTCATTCGATTCTTGATCGGCTTCGGCTTCGGCCTGCTGTTCATGTGCATCCTCGTTGTCATCGCCGTTCAGTACGTCTACGGCGGCCTGCGGCTGCAACCGAAGGGCGACCGCGCGAGCGGCGCTGCGCAGTCCCAGCTGAGCCTGCTCATCGGACTGTTCGTGCTGCTGAAGGCGGTGTCGTACTGGTTCGACCGGTTCGAGCTCGCAACGCAGAGCCAGCAACTGGTGCAGGGCTTCACCGGCCTGAAGTACACCGATGTCTACGCGGTGCTCCCAGCCCTGAACATCCTTGCGGCAGTGTCGATCCTCGTCGCGGCCCTGTTCTTCGTCAACGTCTTCCGTCGCCATTGGGTGATCCCCGTCATCGGGGCCGTGCTCCTCGTGGTGACGAGTGTCGTGGTCGGCACCGTCTACCCGATGATCGTTCAGCAGTTCCAGGTCCGACCATCCGAGTTGGTTCGCGAGCAGCCGTACCTTGACCGCAACATCAGTGCCACGCGCGCGGCCTATGACATCGCCGACTCCGAGGTCGCCGACTACGCCGGCACGGTCTCGCCGCCCACGCCCGAGGTCATGACGGCCAGCGCCGGCACCCTCAATGCGATTCGGCTCCTGGATCCGGCCGTCGTCTCGCCGACCTTCAATCAGCTGCAGCAGATTCGCGGCTACTACTCGTTCAACAACAAGCTCGACGTAGACCGCTACGACCTGCAGGACAACAAGCGCGGTGCCATCGTCGCGACCCGTGAGATCAACCTCGCCGGTATCCCCGACGGCCAGCGCAACTGGACCAACGACCGTCTCGTCTACACGCATGGCTATGGACTCGTGGCGGCGTACGACAACACGGCGCTCTCGAACGGCCAGCCGGACTTCTTCGAGAGCGACATCCCACCGACGGGCGGCCTCGACGTCACCCAGCCGCGGGTGTACTTCGGCGAGCTGTCGCCGGCCTACAGCATCGTGGGCGCGCCAGCTGGTTCGGCACCGGTCGAGTTGGACTACCCCGACGATGCCAGCCCGACGGGCCAGAAGACCAACACCTATGACGGCACCGGCGGCGTGCCGATGGGCTCGCTGTTCGGCCGCGTGCTCTTCGCGACGAAGTTCCAGGATGCGAACATCCTGCTGTCCGATCTCGTCAACCCGGACTCGCGCATCATGTGGGATCGCGATCCGCTGACCCGTGTCGAGAAGGTCGCCCCCTGGCTGACCCTCGACCAGGATCCGTACCCGGTCGTGGCCGATGGTCGCATCAAGTGGATCGTCGACGGCTACACGCTGTCCAACGACTACCCCTACAGCAGTCGCGTGAGCCTGTCCGAGGCGACGAGTGACTCGGAGAGCACGCGGACATTGCCGAGCACGCTGCTCCCTCGCGACCAGGCGAACTACGTGCGGAACTCCGTCAAGGCCGTTGTCGATGCCTACGACGGCACCGTGACGCTCTACGCGTGGGATGCGACGGACCCGATCCTCCTCACCTGGATGAAGGCGTTCCCGGGTGTCGTCGAGCCGGTATCGAGCATGTCGCCTGATGTGCTCGCGCATGTGCGCTACCCGCAGGACATGTTCAAGATCCAGCGCACGATCCTGAGCCGCTACCACGTCACCGATGCATCGACGTTCTACAACGGCACCGACGTGTGGATCGTCCCGAACGACCCAACGGTCAGCCCGGCCCAGGTCTTCCAGCCGCCGTACTACCTGACGCTGCAGATGCCGGGGCAGGAGGCGCCGACCTTCTCGCTGACGACGACATTCGCGCCGCAGCGACGCCAGACCCTCGCGGCCTTCATGGCTGTCGACTCTGCTCCGGGTGATGGCTACGGAAAGATGCGCGTCCTGCAGCTGCCCAGCAATACGACCATTCCCGGTCCGCAGCAGGTGCAGAACAACTTCGAGTCCGATCCCTTGGTGAGCTCCCAGTTGTCGCTGCTGCGCCAGGGCGGCTCCGACGTCGAGCTCGGCAACCTGCTGAGCCTGCCGTTCAACGACGGCCTGCTCTACATCGAGCCGGTCTACATCCGTGCGAACACAGAGGGCTACCCGCTCCTGCGCAAGGTCCTCGTCGGCTACGGCTCGAACGTGGCGATGGAGAACACCCTTGATGTCGCGCTGACCAAGGTGCTGGGTCAGAATCCCGACTCGACCGCCGAGCCAACACCGGATCAGGGCGGTACGGGCGGCACCACGCCAACGCCGACGCCGACGCCGAGCAGCCCCACCACAGGGGACCCGGCGACCGACCTCACGATCGCGATCGCCGAGGCGCAGAGTGCCTACGACGACGGGCAGCTGGCGCTCGCGAAGGGTGACTTCGCCGCGTATGGCGAGGCGCAGGCGCGCCTGAAGGCGGCGCTCGACGCCGCTGCAGTGGCGCAATCGGAGCTCAACGGCGGCATGCTGCCCGAGAGCACGCCGGCACCGAGCCCGAGCCCGAACGAGACGCAGGCCGAGGGCACCGCGGCGTGACCGAGGCCACCACGGTCCCGGGCTCTGCTGACTACTGGGACCACCGCTACGTCAGCATCGGCGATGCCCATGTCAGCTGGTTCCAGGACGAGCCGGCCATCGGCCTCGAGTTGATCGGGCAGGTCGCCGACCACAATGCCAGCGTTGTTGACGTCGGTGGGGGAGCCAGTCACCTGGTGGATCATCTTCTTGGTGCCGGATTCCGCGATCTCACTGTCGTCGACCTCAGCCAAGAGGCACTCAACGCCGCGTACCACCGCGTCGGCGAGGCACCGGTCGCGTGGGTCGTCACCGACATCCGCGACTGGCAGCCGGACCGCACGTTCGACGTCTGGCACGATCGCGCGGCCTACCACTTCCTGACCGACGAGGCCGACCAGCAGGCCTACTGGCAGCTCGTTCGGGACAGCGTCCCGCACGGTGGCCATGTCGTCATCGCGACCTTCGCGGAGGACGGTCCCGAGCAGTGCTCCGGCCTGCCCATCACGCGCTACAGCGCGGCCGAGCTTGAACAGGCGATGGGGGAGGGCTTCACCGTCCTCGACACCCGCCGTGAGCAGCACGTCACCCCGACGGGCGGCACGCAGTCCTTCGGCTGGCTGCTCGCCCAGCGCACGTAGTCTGTATCCAGGCAAGGGATCGAGAGGGGAGGAATCGTGGGGATCTCAGAGCATGTCAGCGGCGATCTCGAGGACGAGGATTGGGCCGATCAGGCGATTGCTCTGTTCGAGGCGAGCGATCAGTCGACCAGACCCATCGCGGAACTCGTCGCCGAGCTGGGCCTCTGAGTTCGAGGAGCCCAAGCGGCGCGACATCTACACGAGTTGGCTCTGTCTCTCATCCTCAACGCGACTGATTCGCTCAGGTCGTTGCGACGGGAAGGCAAGTGTGGCGGCCACCGCTCCACCCAGCAGGATCAATGACACGACACCGTCGAGGATGAAGTGGTTGCCGGTCACCACGACGACCCACAGGGTCAGCAGCGGGTAGGCAATCACGAGCCATCGCCACGACGTCCGTGCTGACACGATCACTAGCAGTGCGACGAGGCTGGCCCAGGCGATGTGCACCGACGGCATGGCGGCCAGTTGGTTGGCGTCAGCCACGGCGGCGTAAACCGACCGCCCGTTGACCGCAGCGGTGTCGACGATGCCGAGCTCGGGCAGGAGGCGCGGGGGAGCCACCGCCTTGAACTGCAGGAGCAGGCAGGCACCGGTGAGCAGCACCGTGACGGTGCGGGCGAACGGCCAGTCACGCCGGTGGAAGAACATGACCCACGCGAGCGTGAAGACGAACACCGGTATGTGCATCGACGTGTAGTAGAGGTCGGCGAAGCTCACGATGCCAGAATTGCCCAGCACCATCTGCTGCATGGCTGCCTCGCTCGGCCAGCGCAGAGCCGCCTCCAGATCGGCGATCCACAGGCCCGAGGCGGCAGCCTGATCGACGCCGGCCTTCGAGAGCGCGGCGATGACCTGCCAGACGGCATACAGCCCGAGGATCAGTGCGACCTCGCCGAGGATCCGGGACTTCGACCTCGTGCGTGGGACAAGCCAGAGTGCTGTCATGGCGACCAGGGCGATGGCCGTGAGCACGAGTGCCGCGCGCCACGGCAGCCATCCCAGGCCGGCCATCGTCATGCACCCATCCTGCCTCGCAGAGTCGATGCGTCATCCTTGGGTCATGGACGACGGCCTGCGCATTCGAGGTTCCGTCGTCATCCCTGCTCACGAGCTCACCTGGAAGTTCTCACGCAGCAGTGGTCCCGGCGGCCAGAGCGTCAACACCACCGACTCTCGCGTGCAGCTCGTGTTCGACCTGGCGAACAGTCCGAGCATCCCCGAGCACTTCCGGCAGCGTGCGCTCGAGCGGCTTGCCAGCAAGCTGCAGGACGGCTGCCTCACGATCGCGGCCTCGGAGCATCGCAGCCAGTTCCAGAACCGCAAGGCAGCCGAACGTCGGCTGGCCGAGACGCTCAACGAGGCGATGGCACCGCCTCCGCGCACGCGCCGGCCCACCAAGCCGAGCAGGGGAGCGACGGATCGTCGGATCAAGGAGAAGAAGTCGCGTGGAATGACGAAGCGGCTGCGCGGTGCTGCGGGTGGCGACGGCGACTGAGTCGGCGAGACCTACTGGCGGCTGTCGAGCCAGTGCTGCACGCGCGCTGCTGCGGAGTCCGTCAGGACGTCCTGGGCGTGATAGCGCTCGTAGAGTTCCTGCGTCTGCTCGACAGAGGTGACCCCGCAATGGCCCAGCAGGAAATCGATATCTGCAGCATCGCGGGTGCCTCGATTGGCGAACAGTTTCATGGCAAGAAGCAGTTCGGGCGAGGCGATTTGGATCGTGACGGTGCCGAGACGAATGACGTCTCGCCAGTCCTCAAGGCCCACCGGCGGGATGAAGCCGAGGGCAGCCGCGTTCAGCCAATCCGCGGGGAGCCCCCGTTCGACGGCCATTTCGCTCACGACGGAGACGATGGGGCCAGGCGGTACCAAAGAAGCATCAATGTCCGTGGTCGTGTCGCGCAAAGGATTCATGAGTGCGATGGCTGCCCCTCCGACGATTCGCACGCCGGCGGTGGCACCTGATGCGGCAAGCCGGGCGGCAAGCTCATGGAGCAGTTCGCTGATCGTGAGGGGATCGAGGGCCGGCCTCATCACACGCTCTCCAACTCGGACTTGGCCAGATAGACCCCATGTCGACGGATCGCCGTCGGCGTCCTGCGGCGTGCGTCGTCTTGCAGCGACGGGACGGGCTCAAGAGTCCATGGGTCGGAAAGGGTGAAACGGGGA
>JAPLBU010000393.1 GCA_026392575.1 Actinomycetota bacterium
CGAACGGGCGAACCGATCCGGAAAGACCTGGTAGACGACCGCCTGATGGGACCACTCCGGCGGGGCCTCGGTGGCAGTGACGACGAAGTCCGTGGCATCCGGTACATCGAAGTCGAGCAGCCCGCCAGCTGTCAGCCACGAGAAGTCGTGAGCACCCCCGACAACCAGCCAGCGATAGTGCGTCTCGGTGTTCCGGACGACGATCTTTGCCACCCACCACACATCGACCCCGACCGGCGCCTGGGCCTCGGCAACCACCGCCTGGGGCTCGCCATCACGAACGGTTCGCAGCACCACTGTCTGCGGCTGCTGGTCACGGTGCGTGCGCAGGCGCAGCGTCAGGGTGTCGCCGAGCGCTGGCGCCATGCTCGACACGTACATCGGCGAGCCGTCATGGTGCACGCTCGACAGCGGTGAGGGCATCAGCCCTTCACCGACCCCTGCGTCAGCCCGCCGACGATGAACCGCTGCAGGAAGATGAACAGCAGCACGACGGGGATCGCAGCGAGCAGCGCTCCGGCTGCGAACGGGCCCCAGTTCTCGGAGTACTTCTCACCGATGAACTGCTGCAGGCCCACGGCCAGCGTGAGCTTCTGCGGGCTCTGCAGGAGCGCACTCGCAATGACGAACTCGTTGATCGTGAAGATGACACTCAGCAGCCCGACGACCGCCAGCACCGGGGCCGCGAGCGGCAGGATGATTCCCCAGAAGATCTGGCCGTGGCTGGCGCCGTCGACCTTCGCGGACTCGTCGATCTCCATCGGGATCGTGTCGAAGAAGCCCTTGATGAGCCACGCGTTGATGCCCATGGCGCCGCCCAGATACACAAGCCCCAGGCCGATGAGCGAGTCCAGGCCGATGCCGCTGAACACATCCGAGACCTGGGCCATGATCAGGTAGATCGCCACCAGGGCGAGGAACTGCGGGAACATCTGGACGAGCAGCAGGAACATCAGGCCGACCTTGCGGCCCTTGAACCGGAAGCGGCTGAATGCGTAGGCCGCCCCGGCACCGATCAGGACCGTGAACAGCGCCACGATGATGGCCAACAGCATCGTGTTGACGTACCAGTTGGCGTAGGGCTGGTCGGGATTGTTCAGCAAGCGCTTGAAGTTGTCGAGGGTCGGATCAGTCGGGATCAGACTGCCGCTACTGATCGTGGGATTCGTCGTGAAGGCAGCACTGACAACCCACAGGACGGGCGTGACCGCGAAGGCCACCGCAACCCACGCAATCGCGTGGCGCCAGCCATTCGACTTCAGCCACTGGACGAACGTCTGGCGCTTCTGCTTCGGGATCGGCGCCACTCTCACGACCGGGACGGCGGGACTGGTCATGCGCGGTCCTCTCGGAGGGCCCTGGATCGTGCGAACGAGATGGCCGAGATCGTGCCGACGATGATGAAGATGTAGATGGAGATCGCACTGGCGAGGCCGTAGTCATTGCCCTGGCCCGCGGAGAAGGCGATTTTGTACGTGTAGCTGATCAGGATGTCGGTTGCGCCAGCGACCTCGGAGTTGTCCATCGCCGGACCGCCACCGGTCAGCAGGTAGATGCCGTTGAAGTTGTTGAAGTTGAATGCGAAGGAGGCGATGAGCAGAGGTGCCAGCGCCACGAGGAGGAGCGGCATGTTGACCCGGCGCCAGACCTGGAAGCTCCGCGCACCATCGACTCTGGCTGCCTCCTGCAATTCGCTGGGGATCGACTGCAGCGCGCCGGTGCTGACCAGGAACATGTACGGGAAGCCCAGCCAGAGGTTCACGAGGACCACGCTCACGCGCGCCCAGAATGGGTCGAAGAGCCACGGCACGTTCCAGCCCGTCACCGAGTTGATGGCACCGAAGTCGTCGTTCAGGAGCCCGGCCCAGACGAGGATCGACAGGAACGCCGGCACGGCGTAGGGAAGCACCAGCAGCGCCCGGTAGATGCGCTGCCCGCGCATGCGCGGCTTGTTCAGCACGATGGCCAGGCTCAGCCCGAGCACGAAGGTGAGAAACACGCTCAGAATCGCGTAGACGAAGGTCCAGATGAAGACCGAGATGAACGGATCGCGGATCTGGGAGTCAGTGAAGACATTGGTGAAGTTCGTGAATCCGATGTACTCGCGCCAGCCCGGAACAAGCACATCCTCGACATTGTCGGGATTGGCGAAGTTGCCGCTGCCGTTGTTCGAGTAGACGACACCGGTATCCAGCGAGGTGAAGGTGTCGGCAGCAGCGTCATAGGTCAGGGTCGGCACGAGTTCGGCAGCGGTGGCGTACCCCTGCGGCTTGATCACCCCACCCTGGGGACCCGGAATGGCCAGGTCGTTGAACTCCAACTCGAGAGTGGACAGCTCCTCAGGTGGCACATTGACGAAGCCCGTGGCCGACACCACGGTGCCGAACTCATCTCGCTGGACATCGGATGCCGGCAGTTCATCGAGACCGTCGTTCGTACCGGCGTAGGTGGGCGGAAGGTCCGATGCCTCGGCATCCGTGGCAACGTTGAGGTCATTAGTGCCCGAGGTGAGATCACCCGATGGCGCAGCACTCGGCGTCGTCTCAGCCCCGCCGAACTCCTCGAGCGCCGGCTCCGAGGCTGCGGGCTCCCCGCCGAACTCCTCGAGGCCCGGGTCGGCCGAGGCGGACGGGGCAGAGGGGTCCAGGGTGCCGGTGCCATCAGTGACCGGATCAACGATCGCCACCTGCGGGGTGAGGATGAGGACGAGAGCGCCGGTCGCATTGCGCGTTGGCAGCATGTCGTAGCTGGTGGAGTCCTCAGACTCGGCAGCGCTGTCGCGCACGATGGCCGTGATCGCATCCGGCTTGGTACCGATATTGCCGGTCGAGTAGTTCGTGAAGGCGATCGAGACGTTGTAGAAGATCGGGATGAGCTGGAAGATCGTGAGGAAGATCGCACCGATAATGACGTACTTCGCCGGGATGTACCGCGAGGTCAGCAGGATGAAGTCCAGGGCCAGGGTGGCCACGACCAGCACGGCCAGCATCACCCAGGACTGATTGCTGATCATCGTGGGGATGGCCCAGACGGTCATCCCGTTGACGAGTCCCAGGAACAGCAGCTTGAGCAGCAGCGCGGGTGTGCCCCCAAGCTGGGCGATGAGCCGCTGGATCACTTGTTCCTCGATTCCGCTAGGCCAGCGAAGTGCGATGTCGTCCGCCGCAAAGGGTGTGGGCCCCAAGACTCCGTGGGACCCACACCCTTACGACAACCGGCTGGGATCAGCCTGCTGCAACAGCCTTCTTGATGGCGACCTGCGCCTGTGCGAAAGCCTTGGCTGCCGGCATCGCGCCTGCACCCTTCGTGCTGTTGACCCAAGCCGCACCGAGCGGTCCCCAGACAGCGTTCATCTGAGCGACGTTCGGGATCGGCACGCCACCCTTGCCCGCCAGGCCGAAGGCCTTGAGCTGAGCATTGGAGACGCGAGCCGCCGCGGCCGTGTTGGCCGGGAAGCGATCGTTGAGTGCCGACAGCTGGTACTGGGCCTTCTCGCCCGCCATGAACTCGGTGACCAGCGAGGTGGCCGCAGCCTCGACGCCGTGTGCAGCCGCGTACTTGGTGAGCATGACGCCCTGGCTGCCGATGAACGGCACGGAGGCCATTCCCGGCATGATCGGCGGCACGGCCGAGATGCGGTACTTGAACCCGACGGCCTTGATCTTGTCGAGGTTCCAGGGGCCGGTGATCCAGAACGGGGCCTTGCCCGAGGTGAAGGCGGCGGTGGCGATGTCGCCCGTGACCTTGGAGTTGACCAGGCCCGACTTGTTCCAGCCATCGATGATGCTCGCGTTGGCTGCGAACACCTTGTTGAAGACGCCGATGTTCTTGACGTCGTAGGCACCCTTCGCGGTCGTGCCGAAGATGTAGCCGCCGAGGCCGGTGAACATGGGGTACATGTGGTACGCGTCGCCGCCTGCGCCCTGCTGAACGGCCAGCGGGATGTCGACCTTGCCGGCCTTCTTCAGCGCCAGTGCCTGAGTCGACAGCTCATCGAAGGTCTTCGGCTGCGTCTTGACGAGGCTCGCGTTGGTGATCAGCGCGATGTTCTCAACAGCCACCGGCGTGCCGTACTGCTTGCCGTTGTAGTTGAACGCCTGAACGGCGCCCGCAGAGAGACCGGCCTTCGCCTTCGTGGCGAGGTTCAGCTTGACGATCGAGCCGTTGACAGCAAGCTCGCCGACCCAGTCGTTCGCACCCATGATCACGTCGGGCGCGGCATCGGGCGTCACAGTCGCGAGGTCATCGCGGATCTTGCCGAAGTCCTTCACCACGACGGTGACGGTTGATCCCTGGTACCCGTTCGCGAAGAGCGTCCGAACGGCCGGCGCGCGGTCAGCGTCCGTCCAGAAGATGATGTTGCCCGCCGCCA
>JAPLBU010000239.1 GCA_026392575.1 Actinomycetota bacterium
CTCGTGGACGACATCGTCCCAGCGCTCAGGGTCTGAGCGCACCAGGGCCAGTTGGCCGGGATCGGTCAACAGTCCGTAGAGGCAGGAGCCTGCGCCATGACCCGGCTCCTGCATCCCGCCGAGGATGATCACCTTCAGCGATGGCAGCACCTGCTCGATGCTGCGCGGACTGCCGACCGGGCAGCCCGATGTCAGCATCGAGGCAAGCGTGGAGTCGTCGGGATCCGACTGGAGTCGTGTCATCAACGGCCGCAGGGCCTTGTCGATCACAGCCGCGGTCTCGTCGCTGATGAGCTGCTTCGCCGGGTCTCCCTCGAAGTTGATCGCCCCCATCGCGAGCCCGTGGAACCACTCCTGGAGGGTGTCAGCGGAGAGGTGGCCAAGGCCGAGCACCTGTCCGAGGCTGAGCACGGAGATGGGCTCGAAGTACGCGGCCATCAGCTCCGCTCGATGATCAGGGCGATCGAGCAGGGCGTCGAGGGCGGCCTGCGCAATGGGTGTCACCAGGTCATCGATGTAGGCCCCGACCACGCGTGGCTTGTACTTCGCATCGAGACTTCGCCTCAGATCGAGATGGCGCGCCCCGTCCATGGTGAGGATCGTCGGACCGCCGAACGAACGGTCAAGTGGCGAGTCGGTGACCTCGGCGGTGAACAGTTCGGGATGCGTCGTGACGTACTCGACATCGTCAGCCCGCGTGATGAGCCACAGATTGACGGCCGGAACCCACGCGACCGGCTGTTCGGCGCGCAGCCTCGCATACACCGGGTACGGATCATCGTCGAGCTGCTCAACGGTGATGGTGTCCGCGAAAGCCATGACTCAGCCTGTCAGGTTGTCGACGCGCGTGATGACCTCTCGGCAGAAAGCTGCGTGCTGGTCGCGCTCGTCGATGAAGATCGATGGCTTGATGCAGAAGGTGGTGAAGCCGAGGTCCATCTGTCGCGGGATCTCCTCGAGTGCCTCGGGGAGCGGGGCCACCGAGTCGTCCGAGGGGAAGTCGACGCGGGTTCCGCCCACGAGTTCGAGGTCGCTCATCGAGCGACCCTGCGCCGACAGTGCGGACTCGAGGGTCGCGACATCCTCGGCGGTGACCCGACCCAGCGGGTGGTATCCGCTGCCGTAGCGCACGAGGCGGTCGACGATGGGACCGTGCACCGACTCGCCGCCGAACCACATCGTCGGGCCCTGAGGAGTCCAGGCCTTCGGTTCGAGGTAGACATCGTCGAACGAGTAGAACTCGCCGTGATGTGAGGCGGGCGAGGCCGCGAAGACCTTCGACCACACCTCGAGTTGCTCGTCGAGGATGCGTCCACGCCTGCCGAACGGGATGCCGAGGGCGTCGTACTCCTCGCGATGCCAGCTGACGGTTGGCTGGATGACCAGCCGGCCCTCACTGAGCAGGTCGAGGGTGGCGAGGTCGTGCGCGAGCACGAGGGGATTGCGCAGTGGCGCGATGAGGGCGATGGCCCCAAGCCGGATGCGGGTCGTTGCCGCGGCAATGGCACTGAGCAGGACGATGTTCGACGGCCAGGCCGTGAACGGGTCCTGATTGCCGGGCATCGCGTAGTCGCGGGGGTTCGACATTCGGCCCTGACTGCCCGCGGAAGGGCCGAGCAGGACATGGTCGCTGACCATGACCATGTCGAACCCGGCGTCCTCCGCCTCCTGGGCCATGCGAACGATCCCCCGGATGTCACGTGGGTCGGTCATGGTCCAGTTCTCGGTGAGGACGCTGACCATGCGAGCGGGCTTCATAGAGGGCAGTGTGCCGGAACTTCACCGACACTTCGCCAAAGTGCTTGACGCTCGGTGGTGGATGCGCGACATTGTGCCATCGTTCGGTTCCGCACGATCCCTGCATGTCCAGTCCCACCGTGGAGGCAGAATGTCCCAGAGGGAGAACCTTCCCGAGTCCGATCAGGCGCTTGGCGCGCCTGATACGGAGACGCCCGACACCACGCTGAAGCGCGGCACTCTCGGCCTCTTCGGCATCATCTTCTTCGTCGTTGCAGCGTCCGCCCCTCTGGCGGGCATGACCGGCGCCTTCCCGGTAGCCGTAGGTATCGGCAACGGCGCCGGAGCTGCTGGCATGTATGTCGCTGTCGGCGTCATCCTGCTGCTGTTCAGTGTCGGCTACGCGACGATGAGCCACTACGTCACGAACACGGGCGCGTTCTTCGCCTATGTCGGCCGTGGCCTCGGCATCGTGCCCGGTGTCGGATCGGCCCTCGTCTCGGTACTGGCGTACCTCGCGGTTCAGTGGGCCGTCATCGGCTTCATCTCCTTCCAGATGTCCCTTCAGTTCGAGGCCAAGTTCGGGATCGTGATGGACTGGTGGGTCTACGGGATCGCGATCATCGTGGTCGTCTACCTCCTGTCGGCACTGTCGGTCGACGTTGGCGCCAAGTTCCCCGCCGTCCTGCTGTGCATCGAGCTGCTGGCGC
>JAPLBU010000002.1 GCA_026392575.1 Actinomycetota bacterium
CCGCAACGAAAGCCGGATCGATGATCGCCGCGTGGTAGGCAGCATCGAGCTCGTCGAGTGCGGCCGTCAGCGCCTCGGGGACGAAACGTCCGCCGTAGGGGCCGAAGTGCCCGGGCGCGGACTGACCCGCCGAGGCCATGCTCTCGATCGTCATGTGCCTGATCAGCCCCGACCATGACGCAATGCCGGGTGCGCACCCGCCGTGACCAGATCGTGGACTGCCGACCGCGGGTCCTTGCCGGTGACAAGGCTCTCGCCGACGAGTACGGCGTCAGCGCCGGCCTCCGCGTAGACGATGAGGTCATGCGCATCGCGGACCCCGGACTCGGCGACCTTGATGCACGAGTTGGGGATGCGTCCGGCAACGCGCGCGAACACGCCACGATCGACCTCGAGGGTCTTGAGATTGCGTGCGTTGACACCGATCACCCGGGCACCCGCGTCGACGGCACGGGCGATCTCCTCCTCATCGTGGACCTCGACGAGGGCTGCAAGGCCCAGGCTCTGCGTGCGCTCGACAAGGCTGACGAGCACTGACTGCTCGAGCGCCGCGACGATGAGCAGGATCATGTCGGCGCCGTAGGCCTTGGCCTCCCACAGCTGGTAGCTGCTGACGATGAAGTCCTTGCGCAGAACCGGGATGTCTACGGCCGCACGCACGGCAGCGAGGTCTGCGAGCGAACCTCCGAAGCGCCGCTCTTCTGTCAGGACGCTGATGCAATGGGCTCCACCGAGTTCGTACTCCACGGCCAGCGCTGCGGGATCAGCGATCTCGGCCAGGGCACCGCGACTCGGGCTCGCCCGCTTCACCTCGGCGATGACGCTGACATCCTCGTCCGCCAGGACCGCGACAACATCCCGCGCAGGCGCAACAAGTGCGGAGCGCTCCTTGAGTTCGTCCAACGAGACGAGTTCCATCCGCGCGGCCACGTCCAGCCGGACGCCGGCGATGATGTCGTCGAGAACGCTCACGCGGCCAAGAGTAGCCACGACTCCGTCCGACGGATTTCGGCGGGCCAGTTGCGCTCCCCCTCCACCGCGAGTGGCCGGGCGTGGGGGTGTATTCGGCCGAACGGACCCCCACTGCTGGCCGCTCGGCGAACGGGATGCGGGCTAGCCGATCCCCGATCCCAGGTACGGCACGAAGTTGCGGATGACGCCGAACGCGAGCACCACTCCGAGGCCGATGAGCATCACGGTGTTTCGCCGACGGAAGGTCGCGTATGTCACGGCATCCTCTCGGCCACGCCAGGCGCGCAGCAGCCACCGAACCCACAGCACGACGGCCAGCGGAGCCAGCACGACGATCAGGATGTTGTGGTCCAGGGCGCCGGCCACATTGCCGGTCACGAGGTCATGGGTGGCCCGCATCAGCCCGCAACCCGGGCAGTCGACGCCGAACAGTGCACGGGTCGGGCACAGGGGGTAGTGGCCGGGCTGATTCGGATCGACAGCCGCCACATAGCCCAGCACGGCGATGGTGCCGGCCAGCGTGGCGAGCGGTGGGATCAGGCGTCGCGCCAGCGTGCGGGTGTCGGTGCGCTCCGCGACGACGACGTCGTCGGGCGCGAACACCGTCGCCTGATCACGTCCCATGGGGTGACGATACGCCGGGCGGGTCAGACAGGACAGCTCGCGCGCCGATCCCGCCTGACCCCGCGCGTATCCTTGAAGTGGGAGGAGAAGCATCGTGAGAGGAGAGGGGGGGGCAGACGAGAGGAGGATGTGATGCCTCGTTCAGCCTCACGCTCGGCACGGCCTGCAAGTAGTGCACGCACCGCACGCACCGCACACACTCCACGAGAACGACTGCTCTGCACCGTCGGGCTTCATCACTGGGTCTGCGCCTGCGACCGCACGGAGGAGCCGCCCTACGTCTGCTCGCGCTGCGGGCACGGCGATCGGGAGTTGGCGGAAGTCACGGCACACGCCTCGCGCCGCTGCCCAGGCGGTTGGCGGCCACCAGTCCTGTACTAGGTCGGCCTGAGCCCTAGGTCGGCGGGACACCTGACGCGGACGGCTCCGCGAGCGGAAGGCGGACCGTGAATCGCGCCCCGCCTTCCAGCGCCCGGCCCGCCTCGGCCTGCCCGCCCAGTCCCGTCGCCAGTCGCCCGACCAGAGCCAGGCCCAGGCCGGTCCCAACGGGCCGCACCCCGCGGTAACGGTCGTGCAGCACCCCCGGCTCGAAGGCAACAGGGATGTCGTCCGGGGTGAGGCCCGGACCCGAGTCCCGAACCTCGACGATGGCCCAGTCGCCCTCCCGCCGCACGGCCAGCACGATCGTGGAACCGCGCGGGGAGACGCGCAGGGCGTTCTCGGCCAGGTTGTCGATCACCTGACGGACGCGGATGGGATCCGTTCGCGTCATGAGGGGCTCGAGTGGGAGTTCGAGGGCGAGTGTCACGCCCTCGGGCTCCGCACGGTCGCGCCACACCTCGCCGGCGTCCTCACCGATCTCGACGAGGTCGACGTCGACCGGTGCGATGTGGAAGTCGACCGCTCCCAGCCGCGCCAGGTCGAGCAGATCGGTGACCAGGCGGTCCAGCCGTGCGGCTTCCGCTGCGACCGTCGAGCCCGTGCGGGGCACGTCATCGCCCGAGATGACCCCGTCGGCAAGCGCCTCCGCGTAGCCCTTCACCGCCGTCAGTGGGGTGCGCAGTTCATGCGACACCGACATCAGGAACTCCCGCTGCCGACCCTCGGATACGACCAGTGCCGCATTGAGCCGGTTCAGGGAGTCGGCGATGTCCGCGATCTCGGCCGGGCCCTCGGGAAGCAGCGTCACGCTGCGCGAGCCGGCCGCCATCTCGTTGGCCGCATCGCGGGCGGCCCGCAATGGTCGCGTGAGCCGGCGCGCAGCCCAGAAGCCGATGGGGACGGCGATCAGCAGC
>JAPLBU010000303.1 GCA_026392575.1 Actinomycetota bacterium
GAGGATGGATCATCCTCACCATCGTCGTGGTGTACCAGCCGTATCTGGGGGATAGCTTCAAGAAGGCCGGCGCGCGCGCGATCGGCACCGTCCTCGGATTCCTGATCGCGATCATCGTGGGCGCGTTCGTAACCAACGGCCCCGTTCTCTACCTGTTGGGCACTGTCTGCCTGGTTGTGGCCATGGTCTTCATGATGGCGGGCAAGCCCTACTGGTTGTTTGCCACTTTCCTCACTCCAGCGATCGTGCTCTACGAGAGTGCGGGTTCGACGGTGGAGAAGGTGGCTGTTGAGCGATTGGACGCCACGCTCATCGGCATTGCGGGCACGCTTGCGGTCATGCTCATCCTGCTGCCGTTGGCCAAGCACTTCCAACGCAAGGCCGGCGCCGCCGAGTACTAGGCGAAGCCGAAGAGCGGTACCTGGATTCTGTTGATTCAGCCCATCGACTGATGGCTGTTCGGGGAGGTAAATTCGGGTCATGCTGAGTATGGGGATTCTCGAGACCGCCGGTACCGGGTTCGCTGCCGCCCTCGCGCAGGTGACGGACGACCAATGGTCGGCCCCGACCGGCAATGACGGTCGCACCGTCCGCCAGCTCGTCGACCACGTGGTCGACGGCAATCGGATGGCGACGGTCATCCTGGGCGGCGGAACGCGCGAGGACGGAATGGCGGTGTTCGGGGGAGCGGCCGCGGAGTCGGACATCGCCGCCGCGTTCGACGCGAGCAACCAGGAGATGCTGGCCGCTTTCGCGCAGCCGGGAGCACTCGAGCGCATCGTCGCGCATCCCGCGATGGACATGCCTGGTGCCCAGCTCCTGGGGTTCCGGATCGGTGAGTACGGCCTGCATGGTTGGGACCTCGCTCGCGCCATCGGTGCCGACGACTCGATCGACCCGGCCGTGCTCGAGTCTCTGTGGGCGATGATGGTTCCGATGGCTCCGATGCTGGTGGCCAGCGGGATGTTCGGGACCGGACCGAGCGGCACGGTTCCCGACGATGCCCCGCTGCAGCTGCGCGTGCTCGACATATCGGGCCGGCGCCCGTAGCTACCGGGCTAGAAGCCGAGGACGACGACGACCATCAGGATCGCGACGGAGATCATGGCGCCGATGAGCCCGTACTCGACTGCGGACGCCCCACGATCGGTGCGCACGGCGACAGTGAGGTGACGTCTCCAACGGGCGGTCGCGACACGCAGCACCGTCAGGTGGTGCCTCATCTGTGCTCCTCGCGACGCTGGTCTTGGCGCAAAGATGCGTCACCGGCCTTGCGGGAGCCGGGAGGAATCCTCTCGGCGGGCTCACGAAGGCGTTGTTATCGGACGGAGAGCCTCAGGTAATAGGGCCGCGCACCCGTCGGGCTGATGCGGAGGAGGTAGCTGCCGGCCCGCGTCGGCTGGAAGGCGGGCAGGATGGCTGAGCCATTGCCGGCCGTCCGGGTTCGGCCGAGTGTGTAGTACGTGCCCGCGATCAGAACCTGCGTTCGCACGACCGTCGATGCCGGCAGCCGCGAGACCCTGAGTCGGAAGACCTGCCGGCTGGTGCCGGTGATGGTCGCCGCGGCATAGGCGCTTAACCCACCGCCATAGGTCCCGGC
>JAPLBU010000229.1 GCA_026392575.1 Actinomycetota bacterium
ACATTTTAAAGATGCATTAGATATTGTTCATTCTGGTCAACTAGGAAATATTCGTACGACTAAGGTATGGTGTTATCAAGGATGGATGAGACCTCAACTGACGAGATCTACGAGCAGTTCCTCGCCGACCGCAGCAGCGTCGACCCCGCCTGGTGGGAGTTCTTCGAGGGCTACACCCCGCCGGAATTCTCCCCGATGTCCGCCCGGCCCGCCGTCGCGACGCCTGTCCCCGCCGCACCCGCCACCGAAGCTCAGCCGGTGCCCTCAACACACCTGGTCCCCGGCGGCACCAGCCTGCCCGCCACCCCCACAGCCGAGGCCGACATCGTCGTCCTCAAGGGGGCGTCCGCCCGGGTCGTCGACAACATGGAGGCCAGCCTCACCGTCCCGACGGCCACCAGCGTCCGCGCGGTGCCCGCCAAGCTGGTCATGGACAACCGCACGGTCATCAACAACCACCTCGCCCGCGGCCGCGGCGGCAAGGTCTCATTCACCCACCTGCTCGGCTACGCGATCGTGCGTGCCCTGGCCGACAACCCGGCCATGAACAACGCATTCACTGAGAGCGACGGCAAGCCGGCCGTCCTGCGCAACCACGATGTCAACCTCGGTCTCGCCATCGACCTCGCTAAGTCCGACGGGTCACGTCCGGATTCTGGGCGACGTACGAGGACCTCGTGCGCAAGGCCCGCGGCGGCAAGCTCCAGGTCAGCGACTTCCTCGGCACCACGATCTCATTGACCAACCCCGGCACCATCGGTACACAGCTGTCCGTCGCGCGCCTGATGTCCGGGCAGGGCTGCATCGTCGGCGTCGGCGCGATGGAGTACCCGGCCGAGTGGCAGGGGGCATCCGCCGAGTCGCTGGCCCGCAACGCGGTCTCCAAGATCCTGACCCTCACGAGCACGTACGACCACCGCGTCATCCAGGGCGCCCAGTCGGGCGAGTTCCTGCGCCGAATCCACGCGCTTCTCCTCGGCGAGGACGACTTCTACGGCGACATCTTCCGCTCGCTGCGCATCCCCTACGAGCCGATCCGCTGGGCGCAGGACATCTCCGCCGGCCACGAGACCGACCTGAGCAAGACCGTCCGCGTGCAGGAGATCATCCACGCCTACCGGGTCCGCGGGCACCTGATGGCCGACACCAACCCGCTCGAGTACGAGCAGCGGATGCACCCCGACCTCGACGTGCTGCAGCACGGACTCACGCTGTGGGACCTCGATCGCGAGTTCGCCACCGGCGGCTTCGGCGGTCGTCCGCTGATGAAGCTCCGCGAGATCCTCGGCGTGCTGCGCGACTCGTACACGCGCACCGTCGGCATCGAGTACATGCACATCCAGGACCCCGACCAGCGCAAGTGGATCCAGGACCGCGTCGAGGCACCACACGAGCGCACGCACCGCGACGAGCAGCTGCGCATCCTGCACAAGCTCAATGAGGCCGAGGCCCTCGAGTCCTTCCTGCAGACGAAGTACGTCGGCCAGAAGCGCTTCTCGCTGGAGGGCAGCGAGTCGCTCATCCCGCTGCTCGACGCCGTCTTGATCTGCTCGTCCAATGACAGCATCGTCGAGGTCGCAATCGGCATGCCGCACCGCGGCCGCCTCAACGTGCTGACGAACATCGCCGGCAAGTCCTACGGCCAGGTGTTCCGCGAGTTCGAGGGCGACTTCGGCGACGACCAGGTGCAGGGCTCCGGCGACGTGAAGTACCACCTGGGCACCAGCGGGCACTTCACGGCACCCGACGGGGCGCAGACCCGCGTGTACCTCGCAGCCAACCCGTCACACCTCGAGGCCGTCAACCCGGTGCTCGAGGGCATCGTGCGCGCGAAGCAGGATCGGCTACCGCGCGAGGACGCCTTCAACGTGCTGCCCGTGCTCATCCACGGAGACGCCGCCTTCGCCGGTCAGGGTGTCGTGGCCGAGACGCTGCAGATGTCACAGATCCAGGGCTACCGCACCGGCGGCACCATCCACGTCGTCGTCAACAACCAGGTCGGCTTCACCACCAGTCCGAAGTACAGCCGCTCGTCGGTCTACTCGACCGACGTCGCTCGGATGATCCAGGCCCCGATCTTCCACGTCAACGGCGACGACCCCGAGGCCGTCGTCCGGGTCGCGGAACTGGCGTTTGCCTTCCGACAGACCTTCCACAAGGACGTCGTGATCGACCTCGTCACCTACCGCAAGCGCGGGCACAACGAGGCCGACGATCCGTCGCTCACCCAGCCACTGATGTACGCGATCATCGATCAGAAGCGCTCGGTGCGTAAGCATTACACCGAGTCACTCATCGGCCGCGGTGACATCACCCTCGAAGAGGCAGAGACCGCGCTGCGCCACTTCCAGGAGCAGCTCGAACGGATCTTCCAGGAGACGCGGCCCGATCAGGGTGAGGCGGCCTTCAGCTCGTCGAAGGCCGACGTCGTGTCCCAGGGCCAGCGCACGCTCACCCCACAGGTCGCGGCAGCCGAGATCGAGACCGCGATCTCCGCAGAACAGGTTGATGCTGTCATCGCCTCGCAGCTCACCATGCCCGACGACTTCACCGTGCACCCGCGCCTGCAGCCACAGCTGCAGCGCCGTTCCACGATGGTCGGCGCTGACGCGATTGACTGGGGCATGGCCGAGGCGCTTGCGATCGGCGGACTGCTCATGGAGGGGCGCACGATTCGCCTCGCCGGCCAGGACGTGCGCCGTGGCACCTTCGGCCACCGACACATCGTCATCGTCGACAAGGAGACGGGCTGGCAGTACAAGCCGCTCAAGCAGTGCTATCGCGGCGACGGCAAGCTCTACGTCTACGACTCCCTGCTCAGCGAGTACGCCGCAATGGGCTTCGAGTACGGGTACAGCGTTGCTCGACCCGATGCCCTCGTCATCTGGGAGGCGCAGTTCGGAGACTTCGCCGACGGCGCGCAGACCATCATCGATGAGTTCATCTCGTCCGCCGAGCAGAAGTGGGGCCAGCGCTCGTCGCTGACACTGCTGCTCCCGCATGGCTTCGAGGGCCAGGGACCCGATCACTCGTCTGCTCGCATCGAGCGATACCTGCAGCTGTGTGCACAGGACAACATGGTCGTCGCCATGCCCAGCACGCCCGCGTCTTACTTCCACATCCTGCGACTGCAGGCCAACGCGAAGATCGTGCGCCCGCTGATCGTCTTCACACCGAAGTCGCTGCTGCGCTCGAAGCAGGCGGTCTCGAGCAAGGCGGAGTTCACCAGCGGCCACTTCCACCCGCTGATCACCGACCCGGCATTCGAGGGTCCGCAGATCCGCAAGGTGCTGATGTGCAGCGGCAAGGTCTACTACGACCTCGCGGCGTACCGGGCCGAGCACGGCATCACCGACGTCGCGATCATGCGATTCGAGCGGCTCTACCCGCTGCCGTTCCGGACGCTGCCCCCGGCCCTGCTCCAGTACCCCGAGGCCGAGCTCACTTGGGTCCAGGAGGAGCCGGCGAACCAGGGCGCCTGGAGCTTCGTCGCGATGAACCTGCCGGAGATCATCAACCGACCTGTGTTCGGGGTCTCGCGTCCCGCTTCGTCGTCACCAGCCGTCGGTACGCACCAGCGGCACGAGCAGGAGCAGCGCGAGCTCGTCGCGCGGGCGTTCGCGTAGCCATGTACTTCACCGACCGGGGCATCGAGGAGCTCGAGAAGCGACGTGGCGAGGAGGAGGTCTCCGTCGCCTGGGTCGCCGAGCGGCTGCGGGAGTTCGTCGACCTCAACCCGGAGTTCGAGACGCCGATCGAGCGGTTCGCGACCTGGCTCGCCCGCGACGACGAGGACGACGACACCGACGGCTAGCCCCCTGCCATCCTGCGTCAGGCGGCGTGAATGGCGAGCACGGGCAGGCCAACCGACGCGCACGCCTGCTCAAGGCGCTCGTCGAAGGTGATCATCGCGTCGGCGCCGACGCGAAGCGCCGTGACCAGATGGAGGGCGTCGAGACTGCGCAAGTGCTGGTCTCCGATCATGCCGGCCTCGCGGAACTGGTCGCGGTCATGCTCGACGACGTCGACAACCTCGAGGACTCCCGCGACGAGGCCCTGGGGCATCCCCTGTCGCACCGCGAGCCTGCGGAGTTCCGTCTCCATGACCCGACCAGCAACGACGAGGTGCTCCCCATCGATCAACTCCTGCAGGTAAGCCCGAACCGCGCCGGACTCCGCCTCCCGCTTCATCAACTTCGCGGCAGCGGAGGTCTCCAGATAGACAATCACCGATCGCCCCGCAGGTAGTCCAGGGATTCAGCAGCGGTCTCGCCGGACAAGCCCTCGACCGGATCAAGGTCGCGGAAGTTCTTTGTCCGATCAGCGCGCTGGACCGTCAGCCCGCCAAAGGGATCCACAGCAGTGGGAACCAGCTCGGCAACGGGCTGACCGTTGTTCGTGATCGTGAAGGACTCCCCCGCCGCGACAGCGCGCAGAATCTCGCCGCTGTTGTTACGCAGTTCGCGGTGGCTGATCGTCCGATGGCCCGTGGTCGTCGACACTCGACACCTCCGTAGCACACCGTAGCACGCCCCGGCGTCAGCGCGTAAGAACGAGCTTGCCGCGCACCTCGCCGTCGTTCATCGCCGCGAACGCCTCGGCGGCCCGCTCCATCGGCAGCACGCGGTCGATCACCGGACGCACGCCGGTGCGCACGAGCAGGTCGACGAGGTCACGCAGCTGCTGCAGCGTGCCCATCGTCGAGCCGACGATGGTGAGCTGCAGGAAGAAGACGCGGTTCAGATCAGCCGGCGGGTTCGCGCCCGACGTCGCGCCGGAGATGACGATCCGACCGCCCGGACGCAGGGCCTTCATCGAGTGACTCCACGTCGCCTCACCGACGGTCTCCATCACGGCATCGACCTTCTCGGGCAGACGAGCACCCGACTCGAACGCGGCTTCGGCACCGATCGAGAGCGCCCACTCGCGCTTCGCCTCGTCGCGCGACGTGACCCACACCCGACGGCCGAGCGCATTGCCCAGCACGATCAGGGCGGTGGCGACTCCCCCGCCGGCACCTTGCACGAGCAGCAGGTCACCGGGCTGCGTGCCCGACTTCTCGACGATCATCCGGTAGGCGGTGAGGTAGGCCGTGGGCAGGCAGGCCGCCTCCTCGAACGTCAGCTCGGCCGGCTTGTCGACGAGGTTGTGCGCCGGCACGCGGACATACTCGGCGATCGCCCCGGGGTATCGCTCGCTGAGCAGGCTGCGACGTGGGTCGAGGGTCTCGTCGCCGTCGCCCGCCTCGGCGTCTCCGACAACGGCATGCACGATGACCTCGCGGCCGTCGTCCGTCACCCCAGCCGCATCCGTGCCCAGGATCATCGGCACCTGCTCCGCCTTCAGCGCCTGGCCCTTGAGCGCCCACACATCGTGGTGGTTCAGGCTGGCCGCCTTCACGCGCACGGTCACCCACTCGTCGGGCGTCTCGGGGGCCGGCAGGTCTCCCACGGCGAGGCAGGACAATGGGTCGGTCGGGCTGATGCCAGCGGCATAGACGGCGAACATGAGCCGACCCTATCCACCTCCTCGATGAAGGTGGCGGTACCGCCACCACAGGGTGCCGATGACGTTCGCCGCGGGCACTACACCGAACTGCCGACTGTCCTCGCTGGCCCCGGCGTTGTCCCCCAGCACCCACCAGCCGTCACCCTCGCGGCGCTCGATCCGCTTGACGACCTGGGCATGGGGTCGGGCCGGGTGCACCAGCAGGACGACATCCCCCGGACCGACGGACGCGGTCCGCCGCACGAGCCACCAGTCGCCGTTGTGCACCGAGGGCTCCATCGACGGCCCCACGACGCGGACGCGGGTGAACGGGAGCACGCACCCATCCTGCCGCGTGCCCCGCGCCAGCATCGGCGCTATCGTCTGCAGCACCGAAACGTCACCGAAGGAGTCCCATGCTCAAGCGTCTGGTCACCACCGTGCTCGCCCCTCGCACCACCGCCTACGCACACTGCGATCTGCCCTGCGGCATCTACGACCCCTCTCAGGCCCGCCTCGAGGCCGAGTCCGTCAAGGCCTGCATGGTCAAGTACCACGGCTCCGACGACCTGGAGTTCAAGGCCCGCGCGATCTCCATCAAGGAAGAGCGCTCGCACATGGTCAAGGAGCACCTGTGGGTGCTGTGGACCGATTACTTCAAGGCTCCGCACCCTGTTCAACCAGGCCACCAAGCTGGCCGGCGCCGGCGGCACGAAGGGCACGACCGATGTGGCCGTCGCTGACGAGCTGCTCGCCAAGATCGACGAGATCGCCGTCATCTTCTGGGAGACCAAGAAGGCCTGATCTCCCCGCACCATCCGATGCCTCGTCACTCGTGGGGGTCTTCGCCGGCAGGCGGAGCGCCACAAGTGACGAGGCATCGGTCTGTCGGGGTCGTAGGGTGACGGGATGCCACAGGAAGCAGGACTGATCCGACGAGCCACGCCCGACGATGTCGCCGAGATCGTGCTCATGGTTCGCGAGCTCGCCGAGTACGAGAAGGCACTCGACGAGGCCACCGCCACCGAGGAGCAGTTCCAGCAAGCCCTCTTCGGCCCCGACCCCAAGGTCTTCGCCCATGTGGTCGAGCACGAGACCCCCGATGGCCGCCGGCTCGGTGGGTTCGCGATGTGGTTCCTGAACTTCTCGACCTGGCTCGGCGTCCATGGCCTGTACCTCGAGGACCTGTACATCCGCCCGGAGCTGCGCGGCACCGGCTACGGAAAGGCTCTACTCGCGACGCTCGCCCAGGAATGTGTCGACAATGGCTACGGTCGGCTGGAATGGTGGGTGCTGGACTGGAACGAGCCGGCGCTGGGCTTCTACGGCAGCCTCGGCGCCATGCCGATGGACGAATGGACAGTGCACCGTGTCACGGGCGATGACCTGACGCGGCTCGCGAGCGGAGGAACCCCATGACTGTGACCCTGACGTTCCCGTCGGACACCGCCAACGTCGGGCTCGCGCGCACGCTGGCCGCCGCGATGTCCGCGCGCGCCGACCTGCCCATCGACCAGCTCGAGGATGTGCGTCTCGCCGTCGACGAGGCCGTCAGCCAGATCATCCTCGACGCTCCCGCGGGATCTGATGTCACCTGCACCTTCGACGTCGACGGCACCGACCTCGACATCACGATCTCCTCTACGAGCGCATCGGGCACAGTGCCCGCCCAGGACACCTTCAGCTGGACGGTGCTGCGCGCCCTCGTCGAAACTGTCACCGCCGACGTCACCGACAACGTCGTCACCCTGCGCCTCAACGTCCGCCGGCACGTGCCGGCGGATGCGTGACGCCTCAAACGCCGACCCAACGCACCAGTCGCTGGGGACCCGAGCAACGGCGTCGCGAAGAGGAACTGCTGGCCGAGCTGGCTTTACTGCCGGTTGACGATCCACATCGGGCGGTCGTGCGTGACGAGCTCGTCACGATGCACCTGCCGCTCGTCCATCATCTGGCCCGCCGCTACCGCGATCGCGGT
>JAPLBU010000136.1 GCA_026392575.1 Actinomycetota bacterium
CGATCGGGGCATCGGACTGGCGGGCGACCGCGACCACGTCACGGCGAAACTCCAACGGGAACGCTTTCGGCATGGCCGACATCCTTCCAGCGAGGACGAAATCCTCACAGGCTAGGAGTCAACCGAAGTCTGGGCAGACCCCACGTGTACTCGGCGGAGGTAGGTTCACTCGCCAGCGGTGGAGCTGCAGCCCGCACGGTGGTTGCGCCGTCGGGAGCACTTGTGGTGGTTCTCGGCCAACCGGGAACGACGGTGCAGTTGACCGTTCGCTAGGTCGGGCTTGGTCGACTCCTGACGAAGAGATGACGGGACGACGAGCTAGAAAGCGCGCACTGGCCGGATGTAGCCCGGAATGCGGGGGTGGATCTTGTTGGTGAAGCTCTGCAAGCCATCGGACAAGCGCTGCAACCACGCGTAGGTCGCATCACGCTGCGAGGAACTCCAATAGTTGACAGCAGGGAACCAGCCAATGCTGTTCCTCTGCCCATACAGGGCGTTCAACTCACCCTGCGAAGGCAGGAACCAGTCCGCCATCCCACCACCGCGGTAGACACTGGCGGTGTTGGCCGCACCCGAAGAGCAGGCGGCGAGCATCGCGGTGGTGTTCTCCGCCCCCGCGCCGATCGCGGTCGACGTCGCTGCGTCTACCTCGCCCAAGTGATCACACCAGGTATCGAGGGGGTCTCGTGTGCTGCCGTTCCACCTCGCCGGGGCCACCTCCAGATACTGGCCCCACGGCTGCACGGTCCCGGCGTCGTAGAACACGATGCCGCCACCGGGACCGGTGTCACCGACGTTGTACGTGGCCATCGCTGCCGCGGCCAGTGGCTGCTCCGGAACCGGGCTCCCGCTGATGTCGGGGGACGCCGTCGCGGACTCGGATGTCGGTGCCTGGCTGGTCGTGGCGGCACTGTCCGATGCCGGCACCTCGGGCAGTGCCTCGTCGCCAGCGCTGTCGATGAACAGGGCACCGCTGATGAACGTCACCGGTGTCGGGACGTTGGGCAGCGCGATCGCCTCAACGGCGTCCGGATGCGGGTCCGGTTCGCGGTGCAGGCGGGTCGCGTCGAACATCAGGGTCCGGGCGGCCTTGTCGTAGACGGGGTTGGTCACCTCGAGGACGATGCTGGCGGGCATCGGTGAGGCCGGTTCGGTGAACGACAGCACCGCATTCGGCGTGACCAGGCTGAACCACTGCTCCCACCGCTCGGCGAAGTCCGTGGTCGACAGCACATAGGCGTGACGCACGGGCCGGTCCGCGAACTGCGTCGCGTAGTCCCGCACCCCGGTCAACGTCAACGTCAGGCCCGTATCACCGCTGCCGGTGATGGATCCGCCCTCCGAGTTCACCACCCACAGGTACGACACCTCGGTGGTGCTCCCCGCCTCCGGCGGGCTCGAGCAGCCGACAGCCAGCAGGCCGGCCGCGGCCAGCGCAACGAGCACGACGGGAATCCGGTGACGGCGCACGGCACACCCCCCAGGGCGAGAGACCATCCCCACCATTGGACACCCGACCATCTCCTGTTGTCTTGCCCAGTTGACGGCAGCGCGTCCGGAACGCTCGCACACCCGCCGGAGCGTGATGATGGTGGTCACGTTCGGGAGGAAGGACGGCACCTCAGTAGCGGCGAGTCAGGTCGTCGGATGCTTTCTTCGCAGCAGCCGCGGGACCGTATAGCCGCTGGTCGCGAGCAGGGTCACGCACGACACCACGAGCAGGATCGGCAGCCCGAGGCCAAGGAGCAGCCAGGACCAGAACGAGGTGAGCTGGTTGTCGAGCCAGGTGAAGTTCATGCCGAAGTAGCCGGTGAGGAAGCTGATCGGCAGGAAGATCATCGTGACGATGGTCAGGACGTTGATGCGGTTCGACTGCCACGTGCCGACCTGGGCCTGGATGTCCTGGGCGGCGTTGCGAACCGACCCGGCGAGGTTGTCGATGAGGCTGGATGTCCCCTGCACCGAGCCGAGGAACTGCTGCATCTGCGCCATGCCGTCGGTGTCGAGGCCGGCGACGGTGCCGGGGTAGATCAGCGAGGCCTGCACATTGACGACATACATGGGGAAGCGCAGCGCCAGGGGCTGGAAGACCGTGCGGAAGGCGTTGAGCTGCTGCGTCTGCTGCGGCTTGGGTGTCTCCGTCGCGATGATCTCCATGTCGAGCGTGCCGACGCCGACCATCGTCTGCGTCAGTCCCTGCTGCACCGACGCGAGCATCAGCTGCAGGACGACACCGAGCAGCGTCGACGGATCCTTGCTCAGGATGGCCACCCGCTCGGAGACGCGCTGGCGCACCTGCGCGATCGCCGTATCGCCAGCGCTGCGCACCGTCACCAGCCGCAGCTGGTTCCAGGCGAAGAAGACCTGCACGGCCTGGGTTCCGTCGTTGTCGTCGATCCAGCAGACCCCGTGCACGTCGGTCGGGGTCATATGGAAGTCGGTGCTCGGGGTCTGGGCCACCACCTGCTGAGCGGCAGCGGGGTCGATGCCCACCTCCTGGAGCAGGCTCTGGGCGGCGGCTGAGTCGCCGCCCTGCAGCCGGATGTCGATCCAGGAGATGCCGGGCTGGTTGGCGGCGGCCTGCGCCTGGGCCACCGTGCATGGCTTCGTCGTGCTGCCGTCGAAGATCGTTACGTCCACGCACGCGAGCGTAGCCGGGCAACGGATGGGTCCGGTCGCCGGACCTCAGCGGCCTGGGTGGGGGCATTGTGTAACTGATTATTGACAATCGTGATTGATTGCGCATAATCAGGTACATGAAGTCCGATGAAACCGGTGACGAGCTCGGTGCCGACGGCCGGTGGCTGCAGGCGCTGGGCGCACGTCTTCGCGAGGCGCGGGTGGCGTGGGGGGTCTCGGCGACCTCGGCAGCGCAGACAGCGGGGGTCTCCCGCATGACGTGGCATCGGATGGAGGCGGGCTCGCCCAGCGTGGCCGCCGGTGCGTACGCCCGGGCGCTGGACGCCGTGGGCATCGCCGACGTCGAGCCGAGTGTGGCAACTGAGACGCGACCAGTCGGGATGATCCCGACCCGGATTCGGATCGGGGACTGGCCGGAACTGGCAGCGCTCGGGTGGAGCCTGCAGCCCGACACTGTGCTGACGCCGCGTGAGGCGTTGGCCGTATACGAGCGCAACGGCCGTCACCTCGACCTGACGAAGGTCAGCGATGCCGAGCGGGCGCTGATCGAGGACCTTCGCGAGGGACTCGCTGATGGCGTTCACCCGTAGTCACCATCAGGTGATCGCTGCAGCCCTCGGCTGCCTTGACGCTGACGCGCTGCGGGCGGCCGACTGCCTGTTTGCGGGCGGGACGGCGTTGGCCATGCGGTTCGGTGAGTACCGCGAGTCGGTCGACATCGGCTTCGTCGTCGCTGATGCCGCTGCCTACCGTTCCTTGCGCGAGGTGTGCCGACAGGACGGGTTCGATGCTCTGACGCTGCCCGGCCAGCGCGTCGTCACAGCCGGCCCATTGCGAATCGACCAGTACGGCATCCGGACGCGGTTGAACGTTACGGGCGTGCCGGTCACCTTCGAGATCGTCCGCGAGGGCCGAATTGCCCTCGATCGACCGGGACGTGCGGACGTGGTTGTTGGCCTCGCAACGGCGACGCTGCCCGACCTCGTGGCGATGAAGCTGCTCGCGAACTCCGACCGCTGGTCGGATCCGACGGTGTTCAGCCGCGACATCATCGACCTGGCGATGGTGCGTCCGGCCCGCCCGGTGCTGGCCCGGGGGATCGCCAAGGCCGCATCCGCCTATGGCGAAGGCGTGGTGCGCGATGCCCGCTCGGCGATCACCTGGCTGCTCGAGCGGGATGAGGTCGTGGATCGTTGCCGACAGGCGTTGGGGATGGGCCAGCCGCGGGCGGTGCTGGTTCATCAGCTGCGCCGGCTCGGGGTGTCGCTTGACGCCGTGTCCCCGGCGGGGTGACTCGGTCGCGTTGGTTGGGAAAGAACGAAGGCCCGGAGATTGCTCTCCGGGCCTTCGCGTGGCGACCCCGACCGGACTTGAACCGGCGACCTCCGCCGTGACAGGGCGGCGCGCTAACCAACTGCGCTACGGGGCCTCGTGAAGAGGCGTATCCCCAACGGGATTCGAACCCGTGCTGCCGCCGTGAAAGGGCGGAGTCCTGGGCCACTAGACGATGGGGACCCAAATGCGTCCCCGTCGACCGAGAAAGCCGTTGGCGACTCGGAAAGCATAGGGGAGTACCCCCGCGCTGGCACAACCGGGCCTCGTGGGTGACGATGGAGCGGTGATTGACGTGCCGCGTGAGCAGTTCGAGGACCTGGTCGGGGAGGCCCTCGACTCCATCCCCGACGAGCTGGCCCGGCTGATGGACAACGTCGTGGTGCTCGTCGAGGATCTCCCGCCCCGGGGCCGGCGGCTGCTCGGGCTGTATCACGGAGTGCCGCTGACCCAGCGGGGCACGAACTACGCCGGGATGCTCCCCGACACCATCACGATCTACCGGATCCCGATCCTGCGGATGTGCTCGACGGCCGAGGAGGTCGTCACCCAGGTCCGGATCACCGTCGTGCACGAGGTGGCCCACCACTTCGGCATCAGCGACGAGCGCCTGCACGAACTCGACGCCTACTGACTCCCTGATCGGCGCTCATCCCGAGCGGACCGGCGGCAGGATGGCGGTATGAGATTCGAGTACTCCGTCCTGCTGGTCACCGGTGGCGCCTCCGGGCTCGGCGAGGCCGTGGTCCGGCGCGCGGTTGCGAGCGGAGCCAAGGGCGTCGCCATCGTCGATGCGAACGCCGAGCGTGCCTTCGCGCTGGCGGGTGAGCTGGGCGGGACGACGCTCGCGATCCCGACCGACGTCACCGATGGCGTGCAGGTGCAGGCGGCGGTCGACCAGACGGTCGCCCGGTTCGGTCACATCGACACGATGATCGGCTGCGCCGGCATCCCCTACGCGCAGCGCACGATCGGCCGCGACGGCCACGCGCCCGCGATGGACTGGTGGCGCAAGACGATCGAGGTGAACCTGATCGGCATGTTCGAGGTCGTGAGCCGGACGGCAGCCGCGATGAGTCACAACGAGGCCGGCATCGACGGTGAGCGCGGCGTCATCATCATGCCGGCGTCGGTGGCGGCGTTCGAGGGACAGATCGGCCAGACGGCATACAGCGCG
>JAPLBU010000061.1:0-6770 GCA_026392575.1 Actinomycetota bacterium
CATCAGAGCCTCGTCCATCGAGATGACTCCCTCGTCGACGAGCTGCACGGCGATGCGGAATGCGGCACCGGCAGTGCGCTTCCCCACCCGTGTCTGCAGCATCCACAGCTTGCCGCGCTCCACCGTGAACTCGATATCGCAGAGGTCGCGGTAGTGCAGTTCGAGAGTGCTCATGATGTCGAGCAGCTGCTTGTAGGAGTCGGGGTCGGTCTTTCCGAGCTCATCCAGCGGGCTCGCATTGCGGATGCCGGCGACGACGTCCTCGCCCTGTGCGTCGGCGAGGTAGTCGCCGTAGACACCGCGCGCGCCCGAACCCGGGTCGCGGGTGAAGGCGACGCCGGTACCTGAGCCGGTGCCGGCGTTGCCGAAGGCCATCGCCTGCACGTTCACGGCCGTGCCGAGGGTGTGCGGGATCCGCTCCTGGCGACGGTAGAGGCGGGCACGGTCGGTGTTCCAGGAGTGGAAGACGGAACGGATCGCCAGATCGAGCTGCTGGGACGGATCCTGCGGGAACTCGTGCCCGGTCTCCTCTCGGATGATCGCCTTGTAGACATCGACGAGGCGACGAAGTGACTCGACGGGCAGTTCCACATCGGTTGTGACGCCCGCGCTCTCCTTCATCTGCTCAAGGGCGTGCTCGAAATCGTCGCCCGGCAGGTCGAGCACCGTCTTTCCGAACATCTGGATCAGCCGACGGTACGAGTCCCAGGCGAACCGGTCGTCGTCCGCATGCCGCGCTAGACCCGCCACACTCGCGTCGTTCAAGCCGATGTTGAGGACGGTCTCCATCATCCCCGGCATCGAGAAGCGCGCACCGGAGCGCACGGATACCAGCAAGGGGTACTCGGGGTCGCCCAGTTTGCGACCCATCTCGTCCTCGAGCTGGCTCACATGCTGTGCGATCTGCGCGGACAGGCCCTGCGGATCATGGCCGTGCTCCAGGAAGTACCGGCACGCCTCCGTCGTGATGGTGAAGCCGGGCGGGACCGGGAGGCCCATCCGGGTCATCTCGGCGAGGTTCGCGCCCTTGCCGCCCAGGAGGTCCTGCTTGGTTCGATCCCCCTCCGAGAAGTCATAGACGTAGGAGTGCGACTTGGACCTGTTGGAAGGGCTCATGGGTCAACCCAAACCCCCGGGGGTACCCGCTGCTAGGGCCAAAGGACCGTGCCGGTCGGCCCGAGCATGTGAGGTCAGCCACGTTCCGTGCGACCACGTACGCTCTCCGCGTGACCGGACCGGTCCGCTACCGCTGGACCTACACCGAGATGCTTGTCTCGTCGCTGATCGGACTGGTCGCCGCCCTCGTGCTTTCCATCGAGGCCATTGCCCTCGCCAAGGACCCGCTCGCCGACCTGAGCTGCAACATCAACACCGTGCTGTCCTGCGGCACCGTCGGCTCCTCCTGGCAGGCCAGCCTGCTCGGCTTCCCCAACGCCTACCTGGGCCTGATCGCCGAGCCCGTGGTGATCACGATCGCGGTCGCGGCCCTCGGCGGCACGCGCTTCCCCCGGTGGTTCATGAACTCGGCGCAGGTGGTCTACCTGATCGGCCTGCTGTTCGCCTTCTGGCTGTTCTACGAGTCCTACTTCGTCATCGGGGCCCTGTGCCCGTGGTGCCTGCTGGTGACCCTGACGACCACCACCGTCTTCACCAGCCTGCTGCGCGTCAACATCCTCGACAACAACCTCGGGCTGTCCCAGCGCACCTACACGTGGCTCTCGTCGTGGCTCCATGCGGGTGCGGACACCCTCGGCGTGATCGTGATCTTCGCGATCCTCATCGCGATGATCGTGCTGAAGTACGGCAGCGCGCTGTTCGGCTGATTGCTGCAGCAGGCGTCAGCCGCCGCTGACCGACAGTTCCGCGCCGACGAGCAACGTCGTCTCCGCCGCGTCGACGAACGGCGAGTCCAGCCAGCCGTCCGGCAGGGTGGGACGACGGCCGCCGGACGTGCGTCCGCGTGGGCCCGCGCCGACCACTGAGTTGAACTCCTGGTCGGGGTCGATCTGCGCCAGCAGCGTGTCGAGTTCGGCGAGCGATCCGACCGTGCCCAGTGATTGACGGATCGGCTGCTTCACGGTGAAGCCCTTGAGGTACCAGGCCATGTGCTTGCGGATGTCGCGACAGCCCTTCAGCTCGCCGTAGTCGTTGACGAGCAGCTGCGCGTGGCGCCGCAGAGTGTCGAGCACGGTCGGCAGAGCCGGGTCGGCCGGAATGGGCTCCCCGGCGAATGCGGCCGCCAACTGGCCGAACAGCCACGGACGTCCCAGGCAACCGCGTCCCACGACAACTCCGTCGGCACCGGTCTGCGTCACCATGCGCATCGCATCGGCCGCCGTCCAGATATCGCCGTTGCCGAGCACGGGCGTACCGGACGTCGATAGTTCGTCCTTGAGGCGCGCGATCGCATCCCAGTCGGCCATGCCCCCGTACATCTGGGCCGCCGTCCGACCATGCAGGGCCACCCAGGCCACGCCCTCCTCGGACGCCGCACGACCGGCGTCGAGGTACGTGAGGTGCTCGTCGTCGATGCCCTTGCGCATCTTGACCGAGACAGGCACGCGGCCATCGGCCGCAGCGATGGCGTCGTGCACGATGCTGCGGAACAGATCGCGCTTCCACGGCAGCGCGCTGCCGCCACCCTTCCGGGTGACCTTCGGCACGGGGCAACCGAAGTTCAGGTCGACGTGATCGGCGAGGTTCTCGTCGACAAGGATCCGGACGGCTGCGGCTACCGTCGCCGGATCGACTCCGTAGAGCTGAACTGCACGAACGCCCTCGTCCGGACCGAACGTCACCAGGTCCATCGACTCCGGGCTCCGCTCCACCAGTGCACGCGACGTAACCATCTCCGAGACGTACATCCCGGTGCCCTGAGCACCCGAGGCGAGCGCGCTCTCGCGGCACAGCAATCGGAAAGCCCTGTTCGTGATTCCCGCCATCGGCGCGAGGACCACCGGAGGGTCAAAGGGAACGGGCATGCCGTGATCCTCCCATCCTTCGCGTAGGGCAGACTGCATTCCGACACCCTGTCGGCAACGTTCGCGAACTCGAGGAGCCCCATGTCCACGCCCGCGCAGTTCCAAGCCGGAGCAGTCCTCACCGGGAAGAAGCGCTGGGCTGCGCTTGTGTTCCTTGCGCTCGGCGTCGCGATGATCATCCTGGACGCCACCGTCGTCAACGTCGCGATCCCGACGATGGTCCAGGACCTCGACCTCACCACCACCGACGCGGAATGGGTCAGCGCGGCCTACTCCCTGACCTTCGCATCCCTGCTGATCCTGTGGGGCCGCGTCGCCGACCGGGTCGGCCGCCGCCTGCTGTTCGTGATCGGCGTCATCGTCTTCGTCGGGGCCAGCATCATGGTCGCCGCATCCGACTCCGCCAACATGCTGATCGCCGCACGCGCCTTCCAGGGCATCGGCGGCGCGATGATCCTGCCGAGCTCCCTGTCGGTCATCAACGCCGTCTTCGTCGGCAAGTCGCGCGCCGTCGCGTTCGCGGTCTGGGGCGGCACCATCGGCGGCATGGCGGCCCTCGGGCCGCTGGTCGGCGGCTGGCTCACCACGTACGCGTCGTGGCACTGGGCCTTCCTCATCAACGTCCCGATCGGCATCATCGTCCTCATCGGCGTGGCCATGACCGTGCCGGAGACCAAGGAGCTCGGCGGCCCCAAGGGCATCGACATCCTCGGCACGATCCTCGTCACGTTCGGCATGCTCGGCATCGTCTTCTCCGTCATCGAGGGGCAGCGCTACGGCTGGATCGAGCCACTGGCTCCGTTCTCCGCGGCCGGCTGGGAGTGGCCGTTCACATCCATCTCCATCGTGTCGGTATCCGCCGTCCTGGGCCTCGCGTCCATCGGGCTGTTCGTGCTCCTGCAGCTGCGCCGCGCGAAGGCGGGCAAGGTCGTCGTCGTCGACCTGCGCCTGTTCCGCATCCGAACATTCGGTGCCGGCAACATCGTCGCCCTCGTCGTCAGCCTCGGGGAGTTCGGCCTGCTGTTCGCCCTCCCCCTGTTCCTGCAGGCGACGCGCGGCTACGACGCGTTGCAGACCGGCGTGATCCTGCTTTCCCTCGCGGTCGGCTCGTTCTTCGCGTCCGGAATCGGCGCTCCCCTCTCCCAGCGGATGGGGCCGGTCCGAGTCCTGCAGCTCGGCATGCTGCTTGAGGGCATCGGCATCGTGGGCCTCGGCTTCGTGCTCTCGACCACCATCACCGGCTGGCAGATGGCACCGTGGCTGTTCCTCTACGGCATGGGCGTGGGCTTCGCCACCGCCCAGCTGACCGGCGTCATCCTCAGCGAGGTTCCCGTCGCCGAGTCCGGCCAGGCCAGCGCGGTGCAGTCCACCTCACGTCAGCTCGGCGCAGCGATCGGCACCGCGATCATCGGCGCAACCCTCGTCCTCGGTCTCGGCTCCGTCGCCTCGCAGCTCGAGGACCGCGGAGTGCCGGCGGATCAGGCCGCTCAGGTCTCCAATGCCGTCTCTTCATCAGCCGGCCAGGCGATCCCGGGCCTCGCCGCGATGCCCGGTGGCGATGTCCTGGTCGAGGGTGCATCCGCAGGCTTCGCGCAGGCAATCAAGTTGGTGGCGTGGGTCGCGGGTGGCTTCGTGTTCTTCGGCCTCCTGGCCAGCCTCGCCCTGCCGAAGAACGCGGCGCGGATCGAGTCGGAGGGCTACTTGCCACCCAAGGTCAAGGAAGATTCGGACGCCAAGGAGTAGCCATGACGACGAGTCCGATGCGGTGCATCGTGGTCATCGGCAACACCGATGTGGGCCGGCGCGCATGTGCACTCCTCGCCGAGCGCGGCGTGCGCACGCGACATCTCGATGAGCCGTCCGACGCTGAGCTGCGCGCGGTGCTTGCCGAGCCGATTGATGGCGTCGCTGTGCTGTTGCACGACGATATGCGTGCCCTGCGCTACTGCCTCGTCGTCGAGCATCTCCGCCCGGGGATTCGCCTGTTCGTGGCAATGTTCGACGGCACGGCACGCGCGCAGCTGGAACGCTCGATACCCAACTGCGTGGTCCTGTCCCCCGCCGCCATCGCGGTGCCCAGCATGGTCGCCGCCGCCATCGCACCAGCCCACGTGGCGGTTCGGAGACGGACCACATCGCAGGACTCACACTGGGTGACCATCGACGGCGCGCCCGGCGCCGACCCCGTCAGCATCCACGCCTTCGAGACGCCTGGGCGCCTACGCCTGCGGGGGCTAATCGGCATGCTCCGCGGCCAGCTGCATCCCTACGATCCCGGCTCAGCCGTGCTGCTCGGCGGCGCCTTCGGGCTGCTGCTCGTCATCCTCATCGACACGCTCGTGGGGCTGCAGCACGAGTCGCTCATTCGCTCGCTCTACGACGCCACGCGCACAACGGCCACCATCGCAGCGCCTGAACTGTCGGACGAGACAGCCGTGCTGATCTGGGCAACCATCGCCGCCCTGCTCGTCATGGGCTTCACGGCGGCCTTCGCCGCCGGCATCGTCCATCACCTTCTCTCCGGCCGCCACGTTGCACTCGTCGGCCGTCGCGTGAAGCCGCGATCGGGGCACGTGGTGATCGTCGGAATGGGACAGGTGGGCCTGCGCCTTGCGCAGGAGCTCCGGTCTCTCGGCATTGCCGTGCTGGGCATCGAGCGATTCGGCGATGCGCCCGGCCTGGCCCTTGCCCGTGACCTTGGCATCCCCGTGATCATCGGTGACGCATCGTCGCGCCGGGTCCTGCGCCGTGCCAGCCTGCACCGCGCCGTTGCGCTCGTCGCAGCCGGCAGCGAGGAACGTGACAACATCGCCGTTTCCATTGCAGCACAGGCGGTGGCCGAGGAAGTGACCGTCGTGATCCGCGCGGGAGCGGACGAGGCGATCGACGAGACCCGCTCGCTGTTTCGGATCGGCTCCGTCGTCGACGTCAACGGACTCACGTCGGTCTTCGTCATCGAGTCGATGCTCGCGGCCACCCCGTACGCGGTCATCACCGTCGACGAACGAGTGCTGACTGTCGATGCCGACGGTCAGATCACCTCAATGACCGCACTCGGAAGCGCCCGCTGCACCTGCGGGTGAGCAGGGGTCAGCAGGCGGGCAGTCGCGACGCCAGCCAGCCGATGATCTCGTCGAGGCTGATGCGCTCCTGCGTCATGGTGTCGCGCTCACGCACGGTGACGGCGTTGTCGTCGAGGGTCTCGAAGTCGATCGTGACGCAGAACGGCGTGCCGATCTCGTCCTGCCGGCGGTAGCGGCGGCCGATGGCGCCCGCATCGTCGAACTCGATGTTCCACCGCTTGCGTAGCTGCGCGGCAAGGTCCTTGGCCTTCGGCGACAGGACCTCGTTGCGCGAGAGCGGAAGAACAGCCACCTTGACGGGCGCCAGGCGCGGGTCAAGGCGCAGGACGGTGCGCTTGTCGACGCCGCCCTTCGAGTTGGGGGCCTCGTCCTCGTCATACGCGTCGAGCAGGAAGGCCAGGACCGCGCGGGTCAGGCCGGCTGCCGGCTCGATGACGTAGGGCACCCAGCGCTCCTCCTTCTCCTGGTCGTAGTAGGAGAGATCGGTGCCGGAATGCTCGCCATGGGACTTCAGGTCGAAGTCGGTGCGGTTGGCGATGCCCTCGAGCTCCGCGAACTCCGCTCCGGCGAAGCGGAAGCGGTACTCGATGTCGACCGTGCGCTTGGAGTAGTGGCTGAGCTTCTCCTTCGGGTGCTCATACAGCCGCAGGTTGTCGGGGTTGATGCCGAGGTCGACGTACCACTTGAGCGACTCGTCGATCCAGTA
>JAPLBU010000061.1:6798-9063 GCA_026392575.1 Actinomycetota bacterium
CCGTCCCAGGTCGCAGGTAGTGGACGGCGGACGCGTCCTCTACCGCACCAACGGTCGTGCGCAGCATGCCGTTGAAGTCGCGCGACTCCGTGAAGTCGCCGCGCGTGCCGCAGTTGGAGCAGACGATGTCGGCGAGGCCGTTCTCCGGTGGCTTGCTGTGCTTCTCCTCGTAGGCCTCGATCAACTGGTCGGCGCGCCAGCGCTTGTGGCAGTTCTTGCACTCGGTGAGCGGGTCCGTAAACGTCGCGACGTGACCCGACGCCTCCCAGACCTGAGGAGCCAGGATCACGGACGAGTCGAGACCGACGACGTCCTCGCGGCCGCGCACCATCGCCTGCCACCACTGCCGGCGGACGTTCTCCTTGAGTTCGACACCCAGGGGGCCGTAGTCCCACGCCGAGCGGGAGCCTCCGTAGATCTCGGAGGACGGGAAGACGAACCCGCGGCGCTTGCAGAGATTGACGACGGCATCAACGCGATCAGTGGCCATAATGCGGCAATCCTAGGCGGGGTCGTCCGCCAGCAGCCGATGCGCCTCAACCTCGTCGATCACATCGAAGTCGTCGTAGTGCCGGGCGAGGCCGCGGTCGACGATCGGCCGGACCACGGCGACCACGCGGTCGTAGCGGTGTTGGAGGGTCGCGAGCGCCGCGCGCGAGCACACGGGCACCGCCAACGTGACGGAAGCGACCCCGGACCCGACCATCGCCGTTGCCGCGGCTCGAGCGACCGCGCCGGTCTCGACGCCGTCGTCGACGATCACCACGTTGCGGCCCGCCAGGTCGGCCTCCGGGACGATGAGGACGCCTGCGTCGGATCGCTGCGCCGCCAGCCCGCGCACCGGGATGTCGAACTCCTCTCGGATGCCCCGAGCCACGGGTACGCCATTGGGGATGACTGCCAGCAGCAGCGGATCCTCGATGCCGGCGAGTGCGCCGGCTAGGAGTGGCCCGAGCCGGCGACCTGCATCGCGCAGGTTCACGAAGTCGCTCACGGGGTGACCGACGCAACGGCAGGGCCCGCCGCATGGCCCAGCCCAACGGCACCCGCGTCCGCAGCGAGCCCGGAGTCCGCCATGGTGACGCCCGCAGGCGTCCAGTCGTGAATGAGCTCGTATGCCGAGGGCTCGTCGATCGCAGATGACAGCAATGGGATCGCCCGCACCTTGACGTCGAATGCGGACAGGGCGCGTCGGTAGGCACCCACGCCATCCCATTCGGTGCGGATCACGAGCAGGTCCGAGTCGTCGGTCGACTGACCCAGCGAGGCGGCCCGGCAACCCGGCTGGGCCGACAGCGCCTCGATGGCAGCCGTGGCTGCAACGTGGAATGCCTCTCGGTCGCCGGCCGCCACCCGGAATCGACCGATGACCAGGAGCGAAGGCATCGACGCGACCTGCGCGACCACGGGGCTAGGGTTGGGCACCTGTAGAACGCTAGTCGACCCTCGGCAGACCGCGTGCCGCAGCAACCTCCGGAGCAGCCATGGCCAGCAGCCAGAACAGCAAGGGCGACAAGCCCGCCAAGGCGAAGATGCCCAAGGGGGTTCGCGGCCCCGGTGGTCCGCCCGCATCGTCGGCCTCATCGGGCGGCAGTCAGCGTTCGCAGCCCGGTAGCCGGCCGGCGCCGTCGTCCCGCCGAAAGGCCTTCGAGGAGCGCAGCTACCCGTTGGTGCGCAAGCTCAATTCGCTCCCCCGCTGGCTGGTCGTCATCGCGCCGGCCCTCCTGCTCTTCGGCGGCCTGATCATGACCGGATCGCTCGCCTGGCTCGGCGCCATCCTGCTGGCCCTCGTCACGCTGATCCTGGCCTGGCTCACCGCGCTGTCCTGGCCGGTGATCTCCCCCGGGTCCCGACTGCTGCGCGGCGGCGTGGTGCTGGCCCTTGGCGGCATGGCCGTGCTGAAGGCTCTCGGCCGGTTCTGACCCGCCGAAGAGGCCTACTGGTTTTGACAATCGTTTTCACTAAGGGCAGGATGACGTCATGCCCACCACGAAGCTGACCGCACGCCCCCTCGCCCGTCTGGCCTTCACGGCCGCCGCCGGCGCCCTGCTGCTCAGTGCCTGCTCGAGCACATCCACGGCGACCAGCTCCCCCACATCTGGTGGTCCGGTGTCTGTCGTCGCCGCCTTCTATCCCCTGGAGTACGCCGCCACCTCAGTAGGCGGCGATGCAGTGAGCGTCACGACCTTGACGCCCCCTGGTGTCGAGCCACATGACCTCGAGCTCACTGCGGCACAGGTCGCCGAGATCGCATCCGCCGATGTC
>JAPLBU010000174.1 GCA_026392575.1 Actinomycetota bacterium
CGGCCACGACCTTGCTCATGTTCTGGAACTGGCTGGCGGACTGCTGGGCGTTGGCCCGCACGCCTTCCGTCGGAGTGAACGCCGCAGGCAGCGGCTCCAGTGCCGGCTTGATTGAGTTCACGACGCTGTCGACGTAGCCGCCCGGCATCGTGTTGGTCCGGATAGATGCCGCCGTGGCGTTGACGGCACCGCAGTGGGTATGGCCGAGGGCGACGACGAGGGAGATGCCGGTGTGCTCGATGGCGTACTCCACGCTGCCCAGCATGTTGGCATCGACGATGTTGCCCGCGTTGCGCAGGATGAACAGGTTCTTGCCGGCGACGTCGAAGAGGTCCTCCGGCACGACCCGGGAGTCGGCGCACGAAAGGATCGCCGCGAATGGCCACTGGCCCGCTTCGGGAGTCTGACCGGGCGGGGCGTAGGTGCGGCGGTCGGACTTGCCGTTCGCCCAGCGGTTGTTGCCGGCGATGAGGCGGTCGATGGCGTCCTGCGGAGAGACGATCACGCCGTCCGGGCGCGGTGCCGCCCAGGCGGGCGTCGAGCCCAGGGCGGTGGCGCCGAAGGCGAGCGCGGATGCGCCTGCGGCACCCAGCATGAACGAGCGACGGCTGATTTCCACGAGGAACTCCTGAGCGGCAGGCGGCGAGGGGTGGAAGCGGGTCGTGATATTCGAGGTGACAATGAGGCAAGGGGGACGGCTTGGCAAGTCAGACCTAGGGTTTTCCCTAGGCAGAGGCCGCGAGGCTCTGCACACGTCCGAACGGCGCTCCGCAGGGTTGTTTTCCGAGGGTAGAAGATTCTAGAATTCATCCATGCCCTTCAGCGTCAAGAACGAGCGTGCCGATGTCGCCCTGCGTGACCTCATGGAGGTCACGGGAGAGGGGATCACTGAGGCGGTCACGCGTGCTCTCGAGGACCGGCTGGCGCGGGCGCGTCTGGACGCGGCGGTTCGGTCCGTCGACATGCGCTGGCATGTCGCCGAGTTCCAGACGACTTGGGCCCATCTGCGCGAGACGGCACATATCAGTGACGACGAGATCATCGGATACGACCGCGACGGGCTGCCGGTGTGAGTGGTGGCCGGCTCGTCGTCGATACGTCGGCACTCGCTGCAATAGCCCTTCATGAACCGGAGTTCGAGAGGCTGCTCGATGCCATTGCTGCGGCAGACGAGGTGTTGATGAGCGCTGGGTCGCTTCAGGAGTTCCTGCTCGTGATGGCGGGACGAGAGGTACGAGGTCACGGTGCCCAGGCGCGTCTTGGGGATGTTGTTGCGGACAGCCGAGATCTCGTTCGCCATCTCGGCATCCGGGTCGTGGAGGTCACGGATGCACTCGCCGTTCTCGGTGCGTTGGGCACTGCGACCTTCCGCGCGGGGCCTGCACGCCTGAACTTCGGCGACGGTTTCGCATATGCGCTGGCACGGGCCCTGTCCTGCCCGCTGCTGTTCGTGGGAAACGACTTCCCGAGTACCGACGTCGCGGTTGCCTCAGTGTGACTCGCGGCTCACGCGCGATCCGGACGAGCCGGTGAGGAAGTCCAGATCGGCGCCGGTGTCTGCCTGCTGAACGTGATCGACGTAGAGCCGTTCCCAGCCGCGCACCGGATCGGCGAACCCATCGGTTGTCGCGGCGTTCGGGGTGCGCATGGCGAGCTCGTCGTCGGGTACGTCGAGGGTGATCGTGCGGTTGGGCACGTCGAGGCTGATGTAGTCACCGTTCTGCACCAGAGCGAGAGGTCCCCCGGCGGCTGCCTCAGGCACGACATGCAGAACGACCGTGCCGTAGGCCGTGCCGCTCATGCGGCCGTCGCAGACGCGGACCATGTCGCGGACGCCCTGCTCGAGCAGCTTGCGGGGGAGCGGCATGTTGGCCACCTCGGGCATGCCGGGGTAGCCCTTAGGGCCGCAGCCGCGCAGGACGAGCACCGAGTCGGCGTCGACGTCGAGGTCAGGATCGTCGATGCGTGCGTGCATGTCCTCGATCGTGTCGAAGACGACGGCGCGCCCTCGGTGCACGAGCAGGTGGGGTGATGCAGCCGCCGGCTTGATGAGCGCACCACCGGGGGCGAGGTTGCCGCGCAGGACGGCGATACCCGCATCGGACTGCACGGGCTCGTCGCGCAGGTGGATCACGTCGCGGTCCCACACCTCGGCACCGTCGAGATAGTCGACGAGTGGAAGACCGGTGACGGTGATGGCCTTCGGATCAAGCAGGTCGCGGACCTCGCGCAGGACCGCGAGCAGGCCGCCGGCGCGGTAGAGGTCATCCATCAGGTACGTGCAAGCGGGCTGGAGATTGACGAGCAGCGGGACGTTGGCTCCGATGCGGTCGAAGTCGTCGATGGTGAGGTCGATGCCGAGTCGCCCGGCGATCGCCAGCAGGTGCACGACGGCGTTGGTTGATCCGCCGATGGCGGCGAGCGTGACGATCGCGTTGTGGAACGAGCCCTTGGTGAGGACGGTGCTGGGCCGTCGATCGGCCGTGATCAACTCGACGGCGGGCCGACCGGAGGCGTGCGCGCCTTCGAGCAGGCGACTGTCAGGGGCGGGCGTGCCGGCGAGACCGGGAAGCACGGTGCCGAGGGCCTCGGCGAGCAGTCCCATCGTCGACGCCGTGCCCATGGTGTTGCAGTGCCCGCGGCTGCGGATCATCGACGACTCGGAGCGGGTGAACTCCTCCTGCGAGAGCGTGCCCCCGCGGACCTCCTCGCTGAGCCGCCATACGTCGGTGCCGCAGCCGAGGGCGCGACCCTGGAAGGTGCCGGTGAGCATGGGTCCACCGGGGACGACGAGGGCGGGCAGGTCGACCGAGGCCGCGGCCATCAACAGCGAGGGGATGGTCTTGTCGCAGCCGCCGAGCAGCACGACCGCATCGATGGGGTTGGCGCGCAGCATCTCCTCGGTAGCCATCGCGGCCATATTCCGCCAGAGCATCGCGGTGGGGCGTACCTGCGTCTCACCGAGGGACACGACCGGCAGGTTCAGCGGGATGCCGCCCGCCTCGAGGATGCCGTCGCGGACCGATGCGGCCACCTCGTTGAGGTGTGCGTTGCACGGGGTGAGGTCGGAGGCCGTGTTGGCGATGGCGATGTGGGGTCGACCGCTGAAGGCGCTGTTCGGCAGGCCGCGGCGCATCCAGGCTCGGTGAATGTAGGCGTTGCGGTCGTCGCCGCCGTACCACTGGGCGCTGCGCAGACCCGCTGCCCTCGTGTCGTCAGCCATGGGGTCCATGATGAGTCGCACGCTGCGCGTCGGCATGATCGGCTACGCCTTCATGGGTGCCCTGCACTCACAGGCCTGGCGCACCCTCAACCACGTCTACGACCTCGGTGCCGAGGTCGAGATGCGCGCGATCTGCGGACGCAACGAGGAGGCCGTCTCGGCTGCGGCTGGCAAGCTCGGCTGGGCCTCTTATGAGACCGACTGGCGCACGTTGATCGACCGCGACGACATCGACATCGTCGACATCTGCACTCCCGGCAGCTCGCACGAGGAGATCGCCGTGGCCGCCCTCGCAGCGGGCAAGCACGTGCTGTGCGAGAAGCCGCTGGCCAACACGGTCGCTGAGGCGGAGCGGATGGCAGCGGCAGCAGCCGCGGCGCCAGGGACGTCGATGGTCGGGTTCAGCTACCGAACCGTCCCGGCGATCACCTATGCCCGCGACCTCGTCGCGCAAGGCCGCCTGGGCCGGATCTTCCATGTGCGCGCCGTCTACCTGCAGGACTGGATCGTCGATCCGGAGTTCCCGCTGGTGTGGCGGCTGAAGCGCGAGGAGGCCGGCTCCGGTGCGCTCGGCGACATCGGCGCGCACATCATCGATGCGACGCAGTTCATCACCGGCAGCAGCATTACGGGGGTCAGCGGCTTGACAGAGACGTTCATCACCGATCGACCCTTGGTCGGCGAGGTGCACGGGCTCAGCGCAACCGCGAGCAGTGAGCGCGGCACGGTCACCGTCGACGACGCCGCGCTGTTCCATGCGCGATTCGACAACGGCTCGATCGGGTCATTCGAGGCCACGCGGTTCGCGAACGGTCGACGCAACGGCATTGAGATCGAGATCAACGGGTCGCTCGGCAGCCTGCGGTTCGACTTCCAGTCGATGAACGAGCTGTTCGTCTACGACCACACGGTCGATGCGAAGGATGCCGGCTGGACGCGCATCTCCGTGACGCAGCCCGACCACCCGTATATGAGCGCGTGGTGGCCGCCCGGCCACATCATCGGCTATGAGCACACCTTCACCCACGAGTTCCGCGACTTCGTCGATGCGATCGTCAGCGAAACACCCGCCCGTCCGTCGTTCGCCGACGGGTTACAGGTGCAGCAGGTGCTGGATGCCGTCGAGCGCAGCGCCGCCTCGGAATCTCGCTGGACGATGGTGTCGGAGTAGCCGCATGACGACGTGGGTGGCGCAGCCGGCGACCGAGGAGCAGTTCGTCCTCGGCGAGGGGCCGCTATGGGACGCGACTCGCGAACGACTCCTGTGGGTCGACATCGTGCAGGGCCTCGTGCTCGAGGGCGTTCTCGAGGGTGACCGCATCCGGGTTACCGCACGGCATGAGTTTCCGCAGACCGTGGGCGCGGTCGCGGTAGCCGCCGACGGCAGCCTGCTGGTGGGCGCGCACGGCCACCTCGTTGTCGTTGACGGGATCGGCGATCGCAGCGACGGACCGCGCGTCGTGCCGAGCGGGCAGGACCGCCGACTCAATGACGGTAAGTCGGATCCGGTCGGGCGCTATCTGGTCGGCACGCGTGCTTTCGGGCCGTCCACGTCCGAGGAGCTCGTGCGCATCACCGCTGACGGCAGCGTGATCGTCATCGACGACGACCTCACGCTCCTGGTCACCGGACGGCTCGCTGCTGTACACGGTCGACACCCTCGTCGGACGCATCTGGGTTCGGGACTACGACGTAGCGACTGGGTCGACGGGGGAGCGGCGCCTGTTCGCGCACGTGTCCGACGGCTACCCCGACGGCATCTGCACGGACAGCGAGGGCCATGTATGGGTGGCGATCTGGAGCCGGGGTGAGGTCCGTCGGCTCGATCCGCGGGGTGAGGTCGTCGGCACAGTGATCGTGCCGGCCCCGCATACGTCGAGCGTTGCGTTCGCTGGTCCGGAGCTCGACGTGCTCGTCATCACGACCGCCACCGACGAACTCGACGACGCGAGCCTCGCGGCGTACCCCGACTCCGGTCGGCTCTTCGTCGCGCACGTCGGCGTGACCGGCACCCCCGTCGCGCACTGGGACCCCGCGACCTGAGAGATTCAGACCACGAACCACGACAGGAGCAGTCATGTACCTCATGCGCATCGGAGCCCCCGGAGCCGAGAAGCCCATCGTCCGCGTCGACGATGTGACCTACGTCGACGTGTCGGACCTCACGCCGGACTTCAACGAGGCCTTCTTCGGCAGCGAGGGCATCGAGCGCATCCGGGCAGCGGTGGCAGCGCGCATCGAGGCGGGCGAGGTGACGGCCTTCGCGGGCGAGCGTATCGGCGCACCGATCGCGCGCCCGCACCAGATCCTGTGCATCGGCCTCAACTACAGCGATCATGCGGCCGAGACAGGCCAGGCGGTTCCTGAGGAGCCGATCCTGTTCACCAAGTCCCCGAACACCCTGATCGGCCCGAATGACGATGTGCGCATCCCGCGCGGCTCGACCAAGCCCGACTGGGAGGTCGAGCTCGGCATCGTCATCGGCCGCCGGTGCAGCTACCTCGAGTCGGCCGAGGAGGCCGCCGCGTCGATCGCGGGCTTCTGCGTCGTGAACGACGTGAGCGAGCGCGCCTTCCAGATGGAGCACAACGGCCAGTGGTCGAAGGGCAAGTCCGCCGAGACGTTCAACCCGGCCGGCCCGTGGCTCGTCACGCCCGACGAGATCGGCAACGTACTGGCTCTCGACATGTGGCTCGATGTCAGCGGAGTCCGCCGGCAGACCGGCACCACCTCGACGATGATCTTCGATCCGTACTTCATCGTGCAGTACCTGAGCCAGTTCCTCGTGCTCGAGCCCGGCGACCTCATCAACACCGGCACCCCGCCCGGCGTCGGTATGGGCTGGAAGCCGCCGGTGTGGCTGCAGCCGGGCGATGTCATGGAGCTCGGCATCAGCGGACTCGGCAGCCAGCGGCAGAACGTCCTGGCACCTCGGTGAGTGTGCGCGAGTTCGAGGGCCTCGTGGCCCTCGTCACGGGTGGGGCGAGCGGCATCGGCGCGGCGACGGCCTCGCTGCTGATGGCACGTGGCGCTCAGGTGGCTGTGCTCGATCGCGACGTCACCGGTGCACCCGTCAACACGTACGCCGTTCCCTGTGATGTGTCGGATGCGGCCGCGGTCGACGCCGCTGTTGCCGCCGTGGTGGATCGCTTCGGGTCGCTCGACATTGTCATCAACAACGCGGGCATCAGCGCCGTCGGCGATGTCAGTGCCAATGATGATGCCGAATGGCAGCACGTGCTGGACGTCAATGTCATCGGTATGGCACGCATCGCGCGCGCGGCGCTGCCGCATCTGCGGGCATCCGAGCACGCGGCGATCGTGAACACCTGTTCGGCGGTGGCCTTCGTAGGCGTGCGCAATCGTGCGCTGTACGCCGCAAGCAAGGGCGCTGTCGAAGGACTGACCATGGCGATGGCGGCCGATCATGTCCGTGAAGGCATCCGCGTCAACGCCGTAGCACCCGGCACGGCATCCACCCCGTGGGTCGATCGCCTGCTCGCTGACTCCGCCAGCCCCGACGAGATGCGTGCTGCTCTCAACGATCGCCAGCCCCTCGGTCGGATGGTCACGGCTGAGGAGGTGGCGCATGCCATCGCCCACCTCGCGTCGCCGCTCAGCGCCTCGACCACGGGTATCGTCCTGCGCGTCGATGCCGGCATGACGACGCTGAGGATCTGACGTGACCGCACGGCACCGCGAAGTTGTGCTCAGCGGTCCCGGTGAGGTGCACGTCGTCGAGATCGACGACACCGCCCCTGCGCCGGGTGAGCTCCTCATCGCGCCCGAGGCCGTCGGCATCTGCGGCACCGATATGGACCTGCTCGAGGGCACGATGGGCTATCTCACGAGCGGCGTGATCGACTACCCGCTCACGCCCGGCCACGAGTGGTCGGGCACGGTGCGCGCGGTCGGCGAAGGGGTGGACGGCTTCGGCCCGGGGGATCGTGTCGTGGGTGAGGCCCCCATCGGCTGCGGGACGTGCCAGGTGTGCACGTCCGGGGAGTATCACCTGTGTCCGGATCGTCTCGAGACCGGTTTCATCCGTCAGCCGGGCGCCCTCACCGAGCGCTTCCGCTACCCGGCCCGCGGTGCGCACCTGCTGCCCGCGCATGTGTCCTTCCAGGATGCTGCCCTGATCGAGCCACTGGCCGTCGCCTATCGCGGCGTGCACCGACTGCTCGCGCACGGCGGCGGACGCCTGCTCGTGGTTGGAGGGGGCACCATCGGACTGCTCTGCGCGATGACGGCGCAGGCGCTCGGCGTCGAGGAC
>JAPLBU010000210.1 GCA_026392575.1 Actinomycetota bacterium
CGTGCGAGGCGAAAGCACCCAGAAGGTGCACAACGATGGCTCGCTCCGGCGAGTGGGAGGTGTCATGTTCAGCAGTTCTGACGAGGTCCTGAAGTACATCAAGGACGAGAACGTCAAGTTCGTGGATGTCCGCTTCATCGACCTGCCCGGTGTCATGCAGCACTTCAACATGCCGGTCGAGTCCTTCGACCAGAGCGTGTTCGACGATGGCCTGATGTTCGACGGGTCCTCGATCCGTGGCTTCCAGGCGATCCACGAGTCCGACATGAAGCTGGTCCCGGATCCGGCCACGGCGTTCATCGACCCGTTCCGCGAGAACAAGACACTGGTCATCAACTTCTCGATCCGCGACCCGTTCACGAACGAGACCTACAGCCGCGACCCGCGCAACATCGCGGCGAAGGCCGAGGCATACCTCAAGTCCACGGGCATCGCCGACACCGTCTACTTCGGGGCCGAGGCCGAGTTCTACGTATTCGACGACGTCCGCTACGACTCGAACCAGCACGAGTCCTACTACCACATCGACTCCATCGAGGGCGCCTGGAACACCGGCCGCGTGGAGGAGGGTGGCAACCTCGGCTACAAGACTCCCTACAAGGGCGGCTACTTCCCGGTTCCGCCGATCGACCACTTCGCCGACATCCGCGACGAGATGGTCAACAAGCTCCTGCAGGTGGGGCTCCAGGTCGAGCGTTCGCACCATGAGGTCGGCACGGCCGGCCAGGGTGAGATCAACTACCGGTTCAACACCCTGCAGCACGCCGCCGACGAGTTGATGCTGTTCAAGTACGTCATCAAGAACGTCGCATGGAAGTTCGGCAAGTCCGCGACCTTCATGCCGAAGCCGCTCTTCGGCGACAACGGCTCGGGCATGCACTGCCACCAGTCGCTCTGGAAGGACGGCGAGCCGCTCTTCTATGACGAGCGCGGCTACGGCGGCCTGTCGGACATCGCCCGCTGGTACATCGGCGGGCTGCTCCACCATGCGCCATCGCTGCTGGCGTTCACCAACCCGACGGTGAACTCCTACCACCGCCTGGTGCCCGGCTACGAGGCTCCCGTGAACCTCGTGTACTCGGCCCGCAACCGCTCGGCCTGCATCCGCATCCCGGTGACCGGCAACTCGCCCAAGGCCAAGCGCATCGAGTTCCGCGTGCCGGATCCGTCGAGCAACCCGTACCTGGCGTTCTCGGCGCAGCTCATGGCCGGCCTCGACGGCATCAAGAACAAGATCGAGCCACTCGCCCCGGTCGACAAGGACCTGTACGAGCTGCCGCCGGACGAGCACGCCGCGATCCCCCAGGTCCCGGGCTCGCTCTCAGCCGTGCTCGACAACCTCGAGAAGGACAACGAGTACCTGCAGGCCGGCGGGGTCTTCCCGGCCGACCTGATCGAGACCTGGATCGACTACAAGCGCACCAACGAGGTGCTGCCGATCCAGCTGCGTCCGCACCCGTACGAGTTCAACCTGTACTACGACATCTAGGAGTCGGCTCACCGCGAGCGACGGAGTCTCCCTTCCGCGTCGATTCGCCTCGCGCGCACAGGGAATGGAGAAGCCCCCCGGCCTCGGCTGGGGGGCTTCTTCGTGCCCGATACTGGGGGAATGAATCAACGCGCGCTCGGCTGGACTCTCGTGGGTGTGCAGTTCGCGATGCTCATCGTCCTGATACTCCTGCCCTGGCGCAGCCCCTCGCTGCTGAGCCTCGCGATCGGTGTCCCCATCGCAGCGGCCGGCGCCGTGCTTGGCCTGTTCGCCGGCCGTCGACTGGGGCGGGCACTGACTCCAACCCCCGTGCCACTCTCAGGAGCGGGCCTGCGCACCGATGGCGCCTACCGCTATGTGCGGCACCCGATCTACTCTGCCGTGCTGCTCATGGTGCTCGGCTACGTCATCGCCATCGGATCACTCGCCAGCGTGGCCTGGACCGTGGCCATTCTGGTGTTCTTCATGGTCAAGTCCCGGTGGGAGGACCGCCTGCTCCACGCGGAGTACCGTGCTCAGTGGCAGGACTGGGCGCGCGGTACCGGCCGCCTTGTTCCCCGGATAGGCAGGGTGGACGACGGGCAATGAGCGAGGACCAAGCGCCCCAACCGGCCCGGCATCGACGTTTGCCGCGACGTCGTTGGCGCATCGTCCTCTGGTCACTCATCGGAATAGTGCTTGTCGGCCTCGCCTGGGCCGGAACGACCTTCTACGGTACGTATCGCCAAGCAGACGGCGAGCCCACCCGCGTGATCGTCGCCACCTGGATGCGGGACAACGGCATGGGTCCGCTGGTGGCGCAACTGGAGAACGTGTACTACCGCTATGTCGACAAGGCCCAGGTGGGTGGCCAGCCAACCCTGTCCGCCGACATGTCGGCCGAGGACGGCACCGGAGCCGACATCACCGCCGACCGGACCGTCGTACCGACCGACGTCGCAGCCGCCATCCCTTCCGAGCCGCTCCTGCTGGTTCCCGACAAGGCTCCGGCTGCGGCTCCCCCCGCGGCAGTCGCACAGGTGCCCAGCTCTCGCCAGCATCTCGACCCGCCGCCACCGATCGTCTCCCCGGCGACAACCCCTGAACCCAAGGAGGGGCAGTGGCAGGCGGTGGGCTCCTACGTCGACGGCATCCCGGCCATCTACGTGACTCGCGTCCGCGCCGATGACGTCCACACCAGCTACTACGCGACCGCCATGTGGATCGACAGTTCCCTCACCACCGCCATGTACGTTCCCGGCTATCAGGAGCCGGGCGGACCCAACCCGTACGACGGGGCGCTGCCCGAGAGCCTCTGGCCCGACGTACTGGCCAACGTCAACGGAGCCTTCCGCCTCGACGACACCATGGGCGGCTACTACTACGACGGAACGATGGTGCGACCCCTGGTCGACGGCCGCGCAACAGCCGTCACCTACCGGGACGGAAGCATCAGGATCGGCAAGTGGGGACGGGACCTGAAGCTGTCCAAGGACGTCATCGCCGTACGTCAGAACCTGAACCTCATTGTCGATGGAGGCCGGTCCAAGGTGACGAACGGCTCGGACAACGTCGTCTGGGGTGCCACGACAGACAAGGAGAGCCTGGCGTGGCGCGCTGCCATCGGCCAGCTCGATGACGGGAGCATCGTCTACGTTCTGGGTCCGCATCTGTCCGCCGACGGTCTGGCCGACGTACTCGTTCGCGCCGGTGCACGACGAGCCATGGTGCTCGACATGAACGACTGGTGGACCGCCGGCTTCTACTTCCGCCACAAGAAGGACGGCACCCCCCTATGCCGCAAGCTTGATCCCACGATCGTCGACGGATGCGACCGATTCCTGAAGACCTACAAGCGTGACAGCTTCCAGTTCCTCGCCGCTCCGTTGCCCCGCACCTCGTCGGGCTACTCGCCCGCGTCGTCATCCAAGCCGTAGAAGAGCCGCTCCACGACATGCCGGGCCCGGCGTGTGATCCGCCGGTAGTCCTCCAGCATGCGTCCCGACTGGTCGACCGGGTATCCGAGGATGTACGCCACGGACCGGAGTTCACGCACATCGACGGGGACCATGTCGCTCGCGCGTCCACGCACGAGCATCACACCGTTGCGGA
>JAPLBU010000006.1 GCA_026392575.1 Actinomycetota bacterium
CTCATCGGCAAGTTCATGCCGACGGCGCTCAATATCCGGGTGCAGCCGGTGTGGGATGAGGAGCGCATCCGTCGCAATCTCGTGCATGCGGACGGCCTCGGAATCGACACCCTGCTGGCACCCATCCGGCCCCGCACGGCCGACACCGTCGGTCCGGACTTCTACCGCACCATCGTGCGCAGCCTCCAGCGCATGTACGACGTCGTCATCATGGACACCAGCGTTCAGTACCTCGAGCCGCTGATCGCCGAGGTTGCTCTTGGTGAGGCCGACGAGATCCTGTTCGTCACGACGCTTGCGTCGACGGCGGTTCAGGGCATGGCTCGCGCGCTTCGGGAGATCACCGCGCCGCTCGACGAATCCGGGCTAGGCATTCCGCGCGAGAAGATCGGCATCATCGTCAACCAGTCCGTCGCGAACGTCGGCATGGAGCGTGACCAGGTCCTCGCGGCCGGCCTCGGAGTCCCGGTCGTGGGCGTGATCCCCCTGGCTACCAAGGATGTGCTGACGGCCACCAACCTCAACCGGATGTACGCCTTGCTGGACCACCCGCTGCTGGGGCCGGCGTACAACGAGCTTGGCCGGGCCTGCCTGCCGGGCCGCGAGCTCGGGCCGTGGAAGTCGACGGACCCATCCTCTACGGCTACCTCCATGGCAATGGCCGGCGATGGCTCGCCGCTGGCGACAGAGCCGCACAGCGACACCGACGAGGCCGGTCGCAAGCGGGGACTCTTCCGTCGCTGACGCTTGCGTCGTACGCTGATGGACCAAGTCCCCGGAGGTTGACATGTCGCACGTGCAGGAAGCCCTGTCATCGTCCGCATATGCCCTGTTCGCGCTTCAGCAGCCCCTTACTCTCGGTGAGCTGGCCGTGGGCGCGCGCGACCGGACCTTCCTGTCCGCGGTGAACCACACTCCCGACTGGTTCGCTGCAGCAGCTGAGGACTCGAGCCTGCTCGACATGGCACCGGAACTGCAGGTGCTGCCGACCGATCTCGAGGCAGCCGATCGCGTCGACGTGAGCGGGATCGACCTGATCCACGTGTATGCGCCGGAACTGAACGGCATCGAGGACATCGAGGAGCCGGTGGCCCCACCCGAGCCGGTGGCCGACCCCGTCGCGCAGCCGCGCACCTCGACGCAGTTGGGGCTGCTCAAGGAGCTCGGCAACCTAGACAGCTGACTCGGCTCCGGTGGGCGGCTCGTCCTCGGGTGGCTGCTGCGCCGACTGGGCCAGTTCATCGGCCTCCGCCAGCAAGCGGTTCAGGGCCGCGCGTGATCTAGCCTTCGCCCGCAGAGAGTGGCGTCGGTAGCTCAGGGCCGCAGCAACGACCACCCCGAGCAGCAGCAGAAGCAGCAGCATCCCGACCAGCAACTCGGCCATGGGCGCTCGACTCAGGCCTCGGCCAGCACGGCCTGGACGGAGATCGGCCCGGACCCGTCAACGAAGACGAGTTCGGCGATGCGGCCGGCTGCCTTGATATCGCCGGCAGCAGCGGCCAATCGAGTGATCTGGGCGGCCGAGGCCGTGACGGTTGCGGTGGTGACATCCGCCCGCATCGATGCCTTGGCCTCGGACTTCGCCTTGCGCACACCGGTGAGCACCGCGGCGACGTCGTCGATCAGGGCCGGATCGCCATCGGCTGCGAGTGCGCTGATCTGGTCGGCGGATGGCCAGCTCTGACGATGGAGGGAACCCTCCTGCCACCACGACCAGACCTCCTCGGTGGTGAAGGGCAGGAAGGGCGCGAAGAGGCGCAGCAGGGTGTCGAGGGCCGTGGCCAGCGTGGCCTTCGCCGACGCGGCCTCGGGTTCACCCTGGCCGCCGTACGCGCGGTCCTTGATGAGTTCGACGTAGTCGTCGGTGAAGTTCCAGAAGAACGTCTCTGCGACCTCGAGCGCCCTGGCGTAGTTGTAGTCCTCGAATGCATCCGTTGCCTGCTGTGTGACATCTGCAAGACGGGCAAGCAGCGCGCGGTCGAGAGGGTGAACGATGGCATCGTCGTCGCGTTGCGCATCGAAGCCGAGGGTGAACTTGCTGGCGTTGAGCAGTTTGATGGCCAGCCGTCGGCCGATCTTCATCTGGCCGATATCGAATGCGGTGTCGGTGCCGGGGCGTGCGCTGGCCGCCCAGTAGCGCAGGGCATCGGACGAGTACTCATCGAGAAGGGCCGCGGGGGTCACGACGTTGCCCTTGGACTTGGCCATCTTCTTGCGGTCCGGGTCGAGGATCCAGCCGGATATCGCGACATCCGACCAAGGCAGGACGTTGTCCTCGAGGTCAGCTCGCACGACTGAGGAGAACAACCAGGTGCGAATGATCTCGTGTGCCTGCGGGCGCAGATCCATCGGGAAGACGCGCGCCCAGAGGTCGGGATCGCGCTCCCAGCCGCCGGCGATCTGCGGGGTCAATGAGCTCGTGGCCCAGGTGTCCATCACGTCGGGGTCGCCGATGAAGCCGTTTGCCACACCGCGTTGGTCATTGGTGAACCCGGCCGGGCAGTCGGTGGACGGGTCGATCGGTAGGTCTGATTCGGCGGGCACTAAGGGCGAGTCGTAGTCGGGGTTGCCGTCGGCGTCGAGCGAGTACCACACCGGAACCGGC
>JAPLBU010000105.1 GCA_026392575.1 Actinomycetota bacterium
AGGACTCGGTGGCGGCGGTCAGCGTCGGCATCATCGACGGCGAGGTCCGCCTCGACCTGCATTACGACGACGACGTGCGAGCCGACACCGACATGAACGTCGTCATGACGGGTGATGGTCGGTTCGTCGAGGTGCAGGGCACTGCGGAGGGCGAGGCTTTCGATCGTTCACTGCTCGACCAGCTGCTGGCGATGGCTGGCAATGGCTGCTCCACGCTCGCGCAACTTCAGGCGGCTGCGCTCGCCGACCCGATCCCCGCGCGGGGCTGACCCAAGTGGTGCAGGTCGTCCTCGCGACGAAGAACCGGCACAAGCTCGAGGAAATGCACCGGATCCTCGATGCGGCCGGTCTGGATATCGAACTGCTCGGTGCAGATGCGTTCCCCGACCTCCCTGATGTTGCCGAGACGGAGTCTTCCTTCGCCGGCAATGCGCTGCTGAAGGCACGGGAGATCGCCCGCGTCACGGGCCTGCCGGCGATCGCTGATGACTCCGGACTCGCTGTCGATGCGCTCAACGGCATGCCGGGGATCTTCTCCGCGCGCTGGGCCGGGCGCCACGGCGACGATGCTGCCAACCTCGCGCTCCTGCTGGGCCAGCTCAGCGATGTGCCTGAGCGTCGTCGCGGTGCGGCGTTCCATTGCGCGGCTGCGATCGCTCTGCCCGATGGCACCGAGCGAGTTGTCGAGGGGACCATCGAGGGCACGATCATTCGCGAGCCGCGTGGCACCAACGGATTCGGCTACGACCCCGTCTTCGTTCCGCTCGGCTATCAGGTCACTACCGCGGAGATGCCCTCTCAGGAGAAGGACGCCATCAGCCACCGAGGCCGGGCGCTGCAGGCACTTGCGCCCGTCGTCCGAGAACTGCTGGGGGAGTAACTCCATGGTCGTCGGCTGCTATCCCTGCGAGATGAACGCGCGGATCGACGACCTGCCGCCGCGTGAGCGCGTGCACGCCGAGGGTGGCTGGCGCGTCGCGCACGCGTTCAATGTGTCGCTTCCGGGTTGGCTGCCCCGTGACGAGCAGGATGCGCTTGCGCTGCGCCTGGGATCGGCGATGGCGACGGCTCACTGAGTGCGGAAGGAGGGACTTGAACCCTCACGCCCGAAGGCACAGGTTCCTAAAACCTGCGTGTCTGCCGTTCCACCACTCCCGCGCGGTCCCGCCAGTCTAGGCAGGCGGTCAGGCGGTGCGGAGGACGGGGAAGAGCGGATGCTCCATCGGGGCACCGGCAGGCAGCTCGTCCTCGAGCCCCTCGAACTGAGGTGACGTGCGCCATGGCCGCGGTGCGTGGGTGGCGTCGTCGCCGAGGAAGCGCAGCGAGAACGCCCGACGACGGTTGGCGCCGGGGACGCCGTAGGCATGGTGCGCCGTCAGCATGTGGAAGTAGACGACGTCACCGGGCTCCATCGCCCAGCCGCGGATGTCGTAGGCGGCGCGGTCGGACTCGATCGGCGGCATCTCCGCGAGCGTGCCCTCGGGGAACCACTTGGCCTGCTCGGTGCGGAAGGTGCGGGGGATCAGCCAGCCACCGGTGTGCGAGCCGGCCAGGAACTCGAGAGTCGACTCGGGGGCGATGGGATCTACCGGCATCCACATCGACGTGTTGTCGAAGCCATCGACGTTGTAGTACGGCTGGTCCTGGTGCCAGGGAGTGACCTGCCGGGTGCCGGGCTCCTTGACGAGGGTGTGGTCGTGGAACAGGCGGACGACGGAACTGCCCATCAGCAGTCCGGCCGCGTCGGCAGCCTTCGAGTTGAAGGCGATGTCTTCGAACTCGGGGATGCGCTGCCAGTTGCAGAAGTCCTCGACGAAGCGGCCCGGATCATCCGGTTGGCTGGCGACACCGAACAACGGCCCAGGCTCGGCGAGGTTGGTCTCGATGCCGCGGCGTACCGCCTCGACCTCGTCTGGCGTGAACAGGCCGCGGATGATGATGCAGCCATCCGTGCGGTACTGCTGCACCGTGGCGTCGTCGATCACTGTGCGGTCGATGGCGGTCACGAGGCAGCGCCCAGGGAGAGGTCGCGGATGAGCTTGGCGACATGGCCTGTGGCCTTGACGTTGTAGAACGCCTGCTCGATCGTGCCGTCGGCAGCGATGACGAAGGTGGAGCGGATCACCCCGATGACGACCTTGCCGTAGAGCTTCTTCTCCCCGAACGCCCCGTATGACGTCAGGACGGCCTTGTCGGGGTCGGACAGCAGCGTGAACGGAAGGTCGTCGCGTTCGGTGAACTTCGCGAGCTTCTCGGGCTTGTCGGGCGAGATGCCGATGACCGTCAAGCCGCTGTCGGCGAAGACGGCGAGGGAGTCGCGGAAGTCACAGGCCGGCTTGGTGCAGGCCGGGGTCATGGCTGCGGGGTAGGCGTACAGGAGGACGCGCTGGCCGCGCAGGTCACGCGGGCGGACTCGAGCGCCCGTGGCGTCCATGAGGTCGAAGTCGGGGGCACGGTCGCCGGGGGACAGGGTCATTGGGTCTCCTCCTGATCTTGTGGCGAGTGTGCCGCACCTGCAAATGATTTGCAGAAGGTCCGGACCCACCTTAGGGTCGAGTCATGCGCAGAATTCTTGTCGGTGTCGTGGTGGCTGCTTCCATCGGGCTGGCCGGCTGCTCGTCGACCACGTCCTCGGACGGGGCCAGCGGGGGTGCGGACCTGCCGCTCGTCGCCACCACGGTCTCGCCGATCACCTCCATCGCCGCGGCCATCGGAGGCGACCGCGTCCGGATCGAGGGCATCGTCCCCGAGGGCACCAACAGCCACACCTTCGAGCCGGCGCCCCAGGTGGCGGCACTGCTCAGCACGGCCGATCTCATTCTCGTCAACGGGCTCAAGCTCGAGGACCCGACGCTCGACCTGGCCGAGACGAATATGAGGGACAACGCGAGCATTGTCGAGATCGGCACGTCGGTCATCCCGGAGTCCGACTACATCTACGACTTCTCCTTCCCAAAGGAGGACGGCAAGCCCAACCCGCATCTGTGGACCGACCCGCTGTACGCGATCAAGTACGCCGCCGTCATCCGGGACGAGTTCACGAAGCTCGACCCAGCGAGTGCCTCGTACTTCGAGGCCAACTACGCAGCCTTCGCCGCGAAGGCCACCGAGCTTGCAGATGCCGTGCGTGCCGACCAGCAGACCGTTCCGGACGGGAATCTCAAGCTGCTGACCTACCACGACGCCTACGCCTACTTCGCCGATGACTTCGGCTGGCAGGTGATCGGTGCGCTGCAGCCGAAGAACTTCTCGGACCCGACACCCAGTGAGGTCGCCGCGCTGATCGACCAGGTGTCGGCCCAGCGGGTGCCGACGATCTTCGGCTCCGAGGTGTTCCCATCGACCGTGCTCGAGGAGATCGGCCGCGCGACCGGCGCGCGCTACGAGGAC
>JAPLBU010000088.1:0-7743 GCA_026392575.1 Actinomycetota bacterium
CGAATCGGATGTGCGCTTGTAGCCTTCCGCAATCGGGGCGGTAGGAGGAAGGGGCCGCGACTGTGGTTGCTGCGCGTCTCCGGTCCCTACGCGACGGAGAGACGCTGGTTCGCGTGCTGGGCCCGGTCGGCTGGGTGGTCATCGTCGGCGGTGGACTCAGCGCCTTCTTCGCTGCGTCGACCGACAGCAGCGAGGCCGACCAGCCCATCCTCGTCGTCACCCTCGCCCTGTTCTTCACGATCCTCATGGTCAGGATCGTCACTGGTGCCGTCATCTGGCCGAGCCGACGGCTGGCCCTGATCGCCCTCGCCATCGGCATCCTCCTGTGGGCGATCGGCTCCGCGATCCTGAATGCGGCGGTCCCCGCCTCCGCGACCACCTTCCCCGCGCCCGGTGAGCTCTTCTTCCTCGCGTCCTATCTAGGTTTCGCTGCCTTCGTCGTGCTCGACGCCACCTCGCGCAGCGCACGGGCCGAGACCGCGTGGCTCGATGCCGCGATCGTCCTCGGTGGCACCGCCGCCATCGCCGGCGGCCTCCTGCTCACCCCGTTCGCCAGCAACTTCCCTGAGGGCGGGCTCCCACTCCTCGTCGCTGTGCTCTTCCCACTCATCGACCTGGTGCTCGCACTTGTGGTCGTTGGGCAGTGGGCGTTGTCAGCGCGGCCGTGGTCCTGGCGGACGGCGTCCCTCATCGCTGGGTTCGTGCTCATGGCGATCGCGGATTCGAGTCTCGTCCTGAACCTCTCCTCAGGAACGTACGCCTTCTCGATCTACCTCGACATGATGTGGGGTGCGGCGTTCATGCTGATTGCAGGTGCGGCGGTCGCACCACGTCCTCCACAGGTCAGCATCGCTCGGCGACTGCCGGGCGGATTCCTCATTGCCTCGTTCATCGCGGCTATCGTCCTGCTCCTCGTGCGCCCGCAGGGCGTGCTCGGCTGGGCAATCTCGATCCCCGCGGCAGTCACGCTGCTCGCCACCGGCGCACGCCTCGCTGTGGCGCTGCGTGAGTCTCGGCAGGCCGGCGAGGCCTTCCAACTGGCGCAGACCGATGACCTCACCGGACTGCCCAACCGCCGCGCCATCCTGCGTGCACTCGACGACGGAATCGCCGCACAGCAGCCGATGGGCCTGATGCTCCTCGATCTTGACGGCTTCAAGGAGGTCAACGACACCCTTGGCCACAGTGCCGGCGACACCCTGCTCGAGCTGATCGCTCTGCGCATGCGCGATTCGCTGCCGCAGGAGATCCTGCTCGCGCGGATCGGCGGCGACGAGTTCGCCATCCTCGTGCACGACGATGACGAGCTCGACCTGCTCGAGCGCGCCCAGGCCATCCGGCAGACGTTGCTGGCCCCTGCCAAGGTCGACGGCATGGATCTGGCGATGCACGCGTCGCTGGGGATCACCATCCGCGAACCGGGCGATGCACGCGCCGCCGACCTGCTCCGGCGCGCCGATGTGGCCATGTACGAGGCCAAGGTGACCCGGTCGGGTGCCCAGCTCTACGACGTCCAGCGCGACGAGTTCTCCCGTCAGCGACTGCGGATGGGCGAGGAGCTTCGACGTGCTCTGCAGAAGGGGCACATCGTCGTCTGGTACCAGCCGAAGATCGACGCCATGACTCAGATGGCGGTCGGCATGGAGGCACTTGTCCGGTGGGAGCATCCCGAGCGCGGCATGATCCCCCCGATGGCTTTCCTGTCCGTGGCCCGTCGTTCTGGCCTCATGCATGAACTGTCCGAGGTCGTGGCCCGCCTCGCCGTGGCCGACGCTCAGCGGTGGCAGCGGGCCGGACTGGACCTGAATGTTGCGATCAACCTGTCACCAGCCGAGCTGCTCAGCGGCAAGCTTCTACCGCTGCTGTACGACTTCATCCATCGGGCAGAGATCCCATCACACGTCATCACGGTCGAGGTCACCGAGGACACCTTCCTCGCCGATCCTGAGCGCGCCCGCGACATCCTGACCGAGGTCAGGCGACAGGGCCTGAAGACGTCGATCGATGACTACGGGACGGGGTTCTCGTCCCTTGCCTACCTACGCGACCTTCCGGTCACCGAGTTGAAGATGGACCGTTCCTTCGTTGCCACGGTATGCACGGACGACCGCAGCCGGCTCATCGTCTCCTCGACCATCGACATGGCACACGCGCTTGACCTGCGCGTCGTCGCCGAAGGCGTCGAAAGTGCGGCGGTCACCGCCGAGGTCGTCGCCATGGGCGTCGACCTCCTGCAGGGGTACCACATGTCGCCACCCATGCCCGCGAACCAGGTCGAGGCGTGGGTGCGCCAGTGGAACGAGCAGTCGATGATCGCCCGCTCGTCCGACTCTCCCGGCCATTGGCGGGATGCGTCGGTCTCCTGACCGCACGCGGTGCTGCCTCAGGCGGCAGCGACCGGCAGGTACTCCGGGAACGCCACGGCGTGCACCGGCTGCAGGCGCGGGCGAAGCTGGAACGCGGCCGCCTCCGGCACCGAGATGCCGTCGAGGCCGATGCCCAGGGTCATCAAGCGGTAGGCATCAGGGTTCATCCGGCGCTGCGCGTCGATCATGCCGGCGCAATGCCCGTAGACGGGCGTGCTGGCTGGCGAGCCCAGGTACTCCCCGGTGCGGGTGCCGGGCAGGGCCGACATGATGTAGTCGGACATGGTGAGCACCCGGCGGACCTGGTCATCGAGGATCGCCGTGATCGAGGTGACCCCGTTGGCCCGCGTGCCCTGGACGATGCCGTGGTAGAGCGCGATGGCGGCGGACAGGCGGCTGCCGCGGTAGTCCTTGCGGACACCGAGGGTCGCGATGTCCCACGTCGTGGTCGGGTCGACGCTCGCGGCACCCGCTGACCGACGGCCGTCGACACCCCACGGCTCGCGGCTGATGTCGTTCAGGGTCTTGAGGCCCGCGGCACCCGGCGTGATGAGCCGGCAGGCACCGAAGACGTACCCGTTTTCGTCCGCGACGGCCACAAACACTGACTGGTCATTGTACGGTCCGTACTCGTCTGCGAGCTGGTTGCGAGTGTTTCCGAAGGCCTGGAGGAACACGTCCTCCTCGCATTCGCGCGCCGCGTCAAGCAGGTCACCACGGACATCGAAATGCAGATTCAGCAGAGCGTTCATGACAGTTCCTCCTCGAGAGCTGGGCCGACGAAGGACGGCTCAAACCGGACCATAGGACCGAGAGGAGAACGAGAGAATACGGAGAGTCGCGCGTGATGTTCGATCAATTTGCCTATCGAAGAATCACATACGTGTAAGTAACGCGTGTGTCTGAAGTGTCTTTCTGTGACCTCAGAACTCGCGGAACGACACTTCTGTCGCTCCAAAGTAGTTCGAGGTGAAGTCAACCGCCGTCGTCGCAGAGAACTCCTTGCACGTGTAGATATCCACGCTGAAGAACAGCCCCGGCTGGTCCCAGCCGTAGAAGTGCGCACCCGATGTCTCCCAGTGGATCCAGNCAGTGGATCCAGCCAGCCCAGCCATAGGCATCGGACTGGTGGGTGACCGGCTGCAGGATGGTGACCATGTCCAGGACGCCGGACAGCTGCGACAGGTAGTCCTCGATCTGCAGGGCCGTGATGGGTGCGCCCACGAGGCCCTCGACAACCAGGCGCTGTCGATAGATCTCCGGCGCCAGGTCAACCATGCCGGATGCGTGCAGGGCGGGGGCGTCTGCGGTCATGTGCGGGACTCCGATCGGCGACTGATGCAGGGGCGGCAGCAGGGGGAAGCAGCCGGACTGGTCGTGCGGAACTGAATTGCAATGCCACATTAGGGGCGCATGGGGCAGATGTTGCCAATGGGATTGGGCGTGTCGCCTGAATATTCCGCTACATCCCCATTAACGGCATATGCCCGAATGAACGGTCATCCGGCCCTGTGCATCCGGATGTCGGGCTCCTGCTCCTCATTCCCCCGGCCGTCGGTGCGCTCCACCTCGACGAAACGCTCCTGCATGTAGAAGGCTCGGGCCGCTGCATTGCGCTGGAAGACCCACAGGTCCACTCCCTCGGCCACATCGTGAACAGCCCTCGCCAACAGCTCACGGCCCACGCCGGCGCGCCACGACGGCGGGTCGACATAGAGGTGGTTCAGCCACCCCGCGCGGCGGAGCGCGAACCCGAGCACCTTCCGACGTGGCAATCTCGTTGGCGAAGAACCGATGATCCTCGTCGGGGGTGTGCAGCACCGGCAGCCAGGGCATCGCCGCCGCACGACTGCGACGGAAAACCGCGCACACATCGTCGACATCAGCCTCGGCCAGCGGCCTGACTACCCAGAGCACGCGCCCTACTGGATCGCTTGGAGACTCCGGGCGATCCTCACCAGCTGCTGCGCACTGATGTTCTTCGCGCTGAAGGTCTCGATCCAGACCGTCGTGGGACGTAGCCCGGTTGCCGCCGGCAGCGTCACCTGCAGGTTGCCGCCGTACTTCAGCACGTCAGCCTTGGTGCATGCCTTCGAGGATGCGGGATCGCAGTAGGCGTGCACGGTCGCCTTGGCGCCGTCGATGGTTGCGGTGAGAACGGTCGCGCCTACCCCGATGTCCTGACACATCGGATTGCCCTCCCAGAGGGTGAACTGGCGTGCGGATGCCTTGCCATACACACCGAGGGCGTTCTGCTCTGTGCCCTTGGGGCACATGCTGTTCCCGCCGAAGTGCTGCAGTGCAAGCCCAGCCGTGTAGGACGGCTCGTAGACCGTGTACGTCACACCGACCTGCATGTCCTGGTAGGGGTCGCCCGATCCCATCGCCTGGGCGGGAGCGGCCAGCCCCAGCACCCCGACGGTGGCGACAGTGGTCGCAGCGATGACATGGGCAATGCGCATTGGGGCTCCTCCATAGGTCCTTCAGCGATCGTAGGTGGCCGGAGTACCCGGTGACCCCCCGACACGATGTGGCAGCGTTGCCCGCATGTCGAGCGAAATGATCGAGGGCGTCGGGACTGTGACCATTGTCGGGGTGGCCGACGACCACCCCACGCCACCGTCGCCCAGCATCTGGGGCGACTGGGGCGAGATGGACCCGGCGGCCCGGGACATCGGACTCGAGCGGTGGATCATCGAGGTCAGCGACGGCATCCAGACCGACGTCGTGGGCGATCTCTCCGCCCATGCCGTCTGGTACGGACCCACCGCCAGTTCCCGCGCCATCAGCATCGGCATCAGCCTCGTCGATGAGTTCCGCGGCCGACGCATCGGCGGCGTTGCCCAACGGCTGCTGGCCGAACTCCTGCACGACCGCGGCATCGTCCGCGTCGAGGCATCGACAGACGTCGAGAACCTCTCCGAGCAGCGTGCTCTCGAACGAGCCGGCTTCGTCCACGAAGGAACGCTCAGGCTCGCCCAGGGTCGCCGCGACGGCCTGCATGACTTGCAGGTCTGGTCGCACGTGCGTGTGCCACCGGAGTAACGCCGACTAGTTCGTCGTGCAGGCCTGCACCCACAGGTCGGCCGGGATCAGTGCATCGGACGGTGCCTCGGTGGCGCCGGTCTCGAAGGTGCCACACACATCAGGTACCTGCTTGGGGATCCAGAACTGGCCCTCGGCCTCGAAGATGTACTGGTCTCCGGTGCCGGGATCGGTGCCGTCGGAGACGGTGGCCTGAACCACGGCCCAGCCATCCGAGCACTCAAGGCCGTCGAGCGAGTCGACCTGCATACCGTTGCCCGCCAGCTGTTCGGAGAGCGAAGCCTGCAGGGTCGCGTTGTCACAGGTGGTCATGCCACCGACGGCGCTAACGCTCGGCGCAGGTGCTGATGACTCCGCGCTGCCGCTACTGCTGGAGCAGGCCGACAAACCCGCGAGGGCCAGGGCCGCTGCGCCCATCGCTGCTGCCATGCGAAGTGATGTGTTCATCGAAACCCCCAATGACTCATGACCTGCTGTAGGTCAGGACCTCATTCTGACCCGCGAACAGGTCCAGTTCCGTCTGCGACACCGAGTAGCCCGTCACCGTGTCGAGCACGGCGAGATAGACGGTCTCCGCCTTCATCGCGTCGTCCGGTCCGGCCATCCGCGTGGTGGCCAGCGGCCCGAAGTCCATCGCCCCCTCAGGACTGGAGGTGAAGGCACCCGCATACGTGTTGACACCGGATGAGCCGCTCACATCGGTGTCGGTGAAGGCGATCGTGATGCCGAATGCGGTGAGGTCAATCGAGTCGACAGCCGCCGAACTGAGTGCCCACGCCGGGCCGACGAGACCATCGCCGCCGGTGGGCCCTGCGGGTGTCGTGACGCTGGTCGAGCCGCCCGTCGATGAGGTGCACGCGGCCGACAGTGTCATCAGCGCGAGCGCACCGAGGAGTGCCGCTCCCTTGCGATATCTCATACCCACCCTCTCTCGCGCCGGAGGTGCAGGACTACATTCACGGTAGTCGACACCTACGGAGAAGGGAACTCCCATGCTGATCCGCCGCGCCCTCCCGATACTGGTCCTCGCACCCGCCATGGGAGCCGCCGTCATCGCCGGCGCTCCCGCCGCGAGTGCGGCAGATCCGGCGGACACCGTCGTCGTGAACTGTCTCGGGAAGCAGGTGACCCAGCCCAAGCAGATCGTGGTCACCTGTGCCGACGCCGCGGTCACGGTAATGAAGATCGACTGGTCGTCCTGGACGGCGAACGGCGCGAGGGGCACCGGCACCCTGGCCTGGAACACCTGCCTGCCCAAGACCTGCGTTGCCGGCATCGTCGAGATCTACAAGGTGCGGGTCTCCTTGGGGCGCGTCGCCTCGGCCCCCAACATCAGCGCCTTCACCCGGATGACGCTGGCCTTCCCCGAGGGCGGCCCGGCCGCAGCCGAGACAGCCACCTACACGCTCGACAACAGGGTCCGCTGACCCGCCGCATCCTCCGGCCGCTGGACCCGTCCGCATACCACCCACCAGAATCAGCACCATGGTGTTCCTTCCGCGACGTGCCGACTGGCTGACCCGATGGGCCACCGACACACCCGTGCAGGCAGGCATCGCGGGCGCGTCCTGGTCGGTCACGCGGCCTGCTCCCGCGCCATCCCATGCAACAGGCCGTTGCCACCGGGGTGGTCGCTGCCGCGCACTACCAACTGACCGCCACCGCATGGGCGACCCTTCAGGCGCTGGGTGCTCTCCCGGGGCAGCGACCCGGCACCCGTGCCAACCTCGTCATCGCGGGTGCTGGCATCGCCGGCGGACTGGCCATGTCGGCCGCGGCAAGCCCCCATGCCAACGAATCCCTCCCGGCGGCAGCCGTCGCGACGGCCGGCCGCATCACCGCCTTCGCCGCGCTCGCCGGTGGCGCATCCGCCACCTGGGACACCCTCCTGCACCGACGCCTTGGGCTGCGACCAGGACTCGACACCACCCTCCTGCCAGCCGTCGCGACGGGCGGTGCCGTCGTCGCCGTCAGCATCCTCAGCCGCAGCCGCCGGGCCGCGGCGTACGGAATCGTCGCACCGGAACGGCATGCCGTCGCAGGCGTCGGCATGAGCGCGGCGATCAAGGCCGTCGGCGTAGGCGTCGCATCCGGCATCGGCTTCGCCGCAGCAACCACGGGCGAGCAGATCGCCGCGCACGGGCTGGAGAAGGGCCTCGACCGCGTTCTCGGTCGCGAAGCGGGCGCGCTAGGGGCACTGATCTCACATGGTCTGATCCTCGGAACGCTGGGCATCGGCGGCGTCGCGGCATGGAATGCCGTCACCGGCCGACTGCAGCGCAAGGACGACATCGTCGAGCCCGCCTACCCCGAGCCGCCGACATCGGCGCAC
>JAPLBU010000088.1:7788-8846 GCA_026392575.1 Actinomycetota bacterium
CGCTTTGTTCTCATGACCCTGTCGGCCGACGACATCACGGCCGTCATGGGAGAGCCCGCCATCGACCCGGTGCGCGTGGTCGGCGGCTACGAGACCAGCGACGACATCGCCGAGCGAGCGCGACTCACCCTGCAGGACATGGATCAGTGCGGTGCCTTTGACCGCGGTCTCATCTGTGTCGGGTCGCCGACGGGCGTTGGCTACTTCAACTACTCCATTGCCGAGGCGCTCGAGTACCTCACCCGCGGCGACTGCGCGATCGTGGTTCACCAGTACGCACTCGTCCCGTCGGCGCTTGCCCTCACCAAGACCAGCGAGGCCGAGGAGCTCACCAGGCTCGTACTCGACGGCATCCGGCATCGGCTCGCGACCATCCCCGCGCACGACCGACCACGCGTGGTGCTCGTCGGCGAGAGCCTCGGCGCCAATGTCGCCCTCGATCTCACGACACGTCCCGACGGCCACACTCATGTCCCCGAGTTCAACGTCCTCGGCGTCAGTGGCGGCCTGTACCTCGGCGTGCCGTTCCGCACCAGGCTCTGGAACGAGTGGCGCCACGACGCGTATGCCGTCGACCCGCACGGGCAACTCGAACTGGTGAGTCAGCCTGATGAAGCGTCACCGCTCACCGCCGGACGCATGCGCCACCTCATGATCGTGCATCACGACGACCCCGTGAACAAGTACGGCTTCCGCATGGTGCTGCAGCCGCCATGGTGGATGGGGCCTCCGACCTCGCGGCCACCGCTCGTACCGCGGGAGACGAAGTTCCGTCCGATCACCACATTCGTCCTCGCAACAGTCGACCTCTTCAACGGCATGCAGTCCAAGCCCGGCACGTTCGTGCGACGTGGACACGACTACCGCATCGACATCGTCGAGGGCCTCAAGCAATCCTTCGGGCTCACGAGCTCGCCGGAGCAGGCGGAGGCCGTCGAGCTGGCTCTGCGCTCGCGCGAGAGCGAGTGGGCGGCACGCCGCATGGTCGCTCGCAAGCTCGACAAGGCACGTCGGTCGATCGAACGCCAACTCGCCGAGTGGGGCGCCCCCACCATCGA
>JAPLBU010000397.1 GCA_026392575.1 Actinomycetota bacterium
AGCACGAGCAGCGGCCGGAACCGCTTTCCACCGGCCTCGACGAGGTAGCGCGACGCAACGGCGATGAACGGATCGTCGCTGGCAACCGCTTCGCGTAGTCCGTCCTCGACGCGCGCCAGCCCGGACGCGAGGCTGGTCTCCAGCTCGGCGTCGGGCAGCGGGAGTCCCAGCAGCGCGTCGGTCATCTCGGCAACGTACTACCTGATGAACACGCCCGCCTGATTCACCAGTTCGATCACCGGCTGGGGGAAGATCCCGAGCACGATGGTCACCGTCGCAGCAGCAGCGAGGGCGATAGTGGTGAAGGCGGACGGCACCACGACTGACGCGGTGTCCGGGGTCGGGTCGGAGAAGTACATGATGACGATCACGCGGACGTAGAAGAACGCCGCGATGACGCTGGCAACGACACCGATGATGACCAGCCACGTGGCACCGCTGGCGATGGCCGCCGTGAAGACGCCGAACTTGCCGACGAAGCCGCTCGTCAGTGGGATGCCCGCGAGGGCGAGCATGAACAGCGAGAAGATCGCCGCTACGAGTGGAGACTTCTTGCTCAGGCCGGCCCACTTCGACAGGTGCGTGGCCTCTCCCGATGCGTCGCGCACCATCGAGATGACGGCGAATGCACCGATGGTCGTGAACGCATAGGCGATCAGGTAGAACAGCGCGCTCGCCAGACCGGCTGGCGAGACGGCCAGCACGCCGATGAGGATGAAGCCCGCCTGCGCGATGGACGAGTAGGCCAGCATCCGCTTGATGTCGGTCTGGGTGATCGCGATGATCGATCCGACGAGCATCGTCAGGGCTGCGATGATCCACAGGATCGGCTCCCAGTCCCAGCGCATCCCGCCAAGGCCGACGTACAGAACGCGCAGCAGCGCACCGAAGGCAGCGATCTTGACGGTGGCCGCCATGAAGCCGGTGATCGGGGTCGGCGCACCCTGGTAGACGTCAGGAGTCCACTGATGGAACGGGACGGCGGCGACCTTGAACAGCAGGCCGACCAGCAGCATCGCCATGCCGACCGCCACGAGGGTAGCCTCGCTGGGCTTGGCCGTGAGGGTGTCGGCGATCGCGACGAGTGAGACCGAGCCGCTGAACCCGTAGAGCATGGCCACGCCGTAGAGGAAAAAGGCCGACGAGAACGCTCCGAGCACGAAGTACTTCAGGGCTGCTTCCTGCGACAGCAGTCGGCGACGTCGCGCCATGCCAGCCAGCAGGTAGAGCGGCAGCGACATGACCTCAAGGGCGACGAACATCATCAGCAGGTCGTTGGCAGCCGGGAAGGCGAGCATGCCGGTGAGGGCCAGCAGGAAGAAGGGCCAGATCTCCGTCTGCAGGTAGCCCCGCTTGGTGAACTCCTGCTCGTCCTCGGATCCGGGAAGCGCCGAGGCCCGCGGTGCGAACGCATCGCCCAACGGGTCGATGGAACGCTCAGCCATGAGGAAGGCGGCAAGCAGGGCGATGATCAGCAGAGTGCCCTGCATGATGAGAGTGGGCCCGTCGATCGCGAGCGCACCCTCCCCAGTGATGAGGCGGGTACCGCGCAGGTCGATGACGACGGCCAGGGCAGCCAGGACCGAGCCGATGACGAGGACCAACTGCACGGGTCGACGGGCACGGCGAGGAACGAACGCCTCGACGAGCACCGACACGACAGCCGCACCGAAGATGATCAGGATCGGCGCGATCGCGTAGTAGTTGATGCCGGGTGCGGTGAACAGCGTCTCCGTCTCAGAGACGACCGCGGTTGCCAGGGCGCTCACTGCTCAGTTCCTTCCGCAGGCAGGCCGGGTTGCTCGAGTGCGGCACCCGTCACCGTCGGTGCGGGATCCGTCGCGCCGATGCTCGTCATGACTCGATCCACCGCCGGGTTGATGACGTTGAGCAGCGGAGCCGGGAACAGGCCGAGCACGATCGTCAGGACAGCGATCGGCACCAACGCGGTGATCTCGCGGCCCCGCAGGTCGGGCATTCCCTCGAGCTCCGGCTTGAGCGGTCCGGTCATGGTGCGCTGGTACAGCCGCAGCACGTAGGCCGCCGTGATGACGATGCCGAGGGTGGCCAGTGCACCGACCCACATGTAGCGCTCGAAGGCACCCAGCAGCACGAGGAACTCGCCGATGAACGACACCATGCCGGGCAGGGCGAGAGACGACAGGGCAGCGATCATGAAGAAGCCGGCCAGGACCGGAGCGGTCTTGTTGACGCCTGCGTAATCGGAGATCTGGCTCGACCCGTGGTAGCGCGACATCAGGAAGCCGGCTGTGAGGAACAGCGCAGCAGTCGAGAGACCGTGCGCGACCATGTAGACGACCGAGCCGCTCTGGCCCACCGACGTGAAGACGAAGATGCCCAGCGTGATGAAGCCGAAGTGCGACATCGATGAGTAGGCGAACAGCCGCTTCATGTCGTTCTGGCTGAGGGCGACGAATGCTCCGTAGAAGATCCCGATCAGCGCCATGCCGATCACGACTGGTGCATAGAAGTTCGATGCTGCCGGGAAGATCGGCAGGCAGTAGCGGATCATCCCGAAGGTGCCGACCTTGTCGAGCACGCCCAGCAGCAGCACCGAGGTTCCGGCCTTCGACTCGGCAGCCGCATCGGGCAGCCAGGTGTGGAAGGGCCACAGGGGGGCCTTCACCGCGAAGGCGAAGAAGAAGCCCAGGAAGAGCATCTTCTGAACACCCTCGTCGATGTTGAGCCCGGCGAGGGTCAGGAAGTCGAAGGTGCCGGTGCCGGTCATCTGCGCGGAGACGACGTAGAGCCCGATGAGCGACGCCAGCATGAACAGGCCGCCCACGAGGCTGTAGAGCAGGAACTTGACCGCCGCGTAGGAGCGCTGCGCGCCGCCGTATCGCCCGATCATGAAGTACACCGGGACCAGCATGACCTCGAAGAAGACGTAGAACAGGAAGACATCCGTCGCGGCGAATACGCCGATCATCAGGGTCTCGAGGACCAGGATGAGCGCGAAGTAGCCCTTGACGGATCCACGGCTGTCGTCGACGTCGTTCCAGCCGGCGAGCACGACGATCGGCACGAGCGTCGCTGCCAGCGCGACCAGCACGAGTCCGATGCCGTCGACACCCACGGAGTAGGAGATACCGAAGGCGGGAATCCACGGGTGCGACTCGACGAACTGGAACGGCTCAACGGAGTCACCCACGAACTGCAGGGCCATCAGCACCGTGAGCACCAGTGTCGCGACGGACACGACGAGGGCGATCTGCTTGGCCAGCAGTGTGCGGGCCTTCGGGAGCAGAGCCACCACGATGCTGCCGACGAGCGGCACCACCATCAAGGTGGTCAGCCAGGGAAAGGTAGTCACGACGCCCTCACCAGAACCAGGGCGAGGACGACCAAGACGGCGCCACCCACCATCGACAACGCATAGGAGCGGATGAAGCCGGTCTGGTAGTGGCGAAGGCGGCCGGACAGTCCGCCGATGAAGGCCGCGCTGCCGTTGACGAAACCGTCGACGCCCTTGTTGTCGAACCAGACCAGCCAGCGGGATGCGTAGAACGTGGGCTGCACCACCAGGACGTCATTGACGGCATCGCCGTACAGGTCCTTGCGCGCCGCACGTGTGAGCCATGACCCGCGCGGTGCCTCGATCGGCACCTCGCGGCGAGCGTAGGTCATCCAGCCGATGACCGCGCCGATGATCACCAGCACGAGGGTCGTCAGCTCGAACACCCAGGCTGGCAGGGCGAGTTCCATCGTCTCGATTCCCGTGACCGGCTCGAGCCAGGACTCGATGTTGCCCCAGTAGACGAGCGACAGACCTCCGAAGGTCGCGCCGATAGCGAGGATGATCAGCGGGATCGTCATGACCTTCGGCGACTCGTGCGGGTGGACATCGTCCTCCCAGCGGGCCTTGCCGAAGAAGGTCATCGCGACCATGCGGGTCATGTAGAAGCCGGTCAGTCCGGCCGCGAGCATCGCGAGCACGCCGATGATCGGGCTGCGCTCGAAGGACGCGTGGATGATGTCGTCCTTCGAGAAGAAGCCGTCGAACGGCGGGATGCCGATGATCGCGAGGTAGCAGATGATGAAGGTGGTGGACGTGATCAGCATGAGCGGCCGCAGCGCTCCGTAGCGGCGCATGTTGACGTTGTCGTTCATCCCGTGCATGACGGAACCGGCACCGAGGAACAGGCCGGCCTTGAACACGCCGTGCATCAGCAGGTGGAAGATCGCGAAGACGTAGCCGATCGGGCCTAGTCCGGCAGCCATGATCATGTAGCCGATCTGGCTCATCGTCGAGCCGGCCAGGGACTTCTTGATGTCGTCCTTCGCCGAGCCGATGATCGCGCCCATCCAGATCGTGATCATGCCCACCACGATCACTGCGATGGCTGCCCATTCGGCCGCCGTGAAGATGACGTTGCTGCGCACGATCAGGTACACGCCGGCCGTGACCATGGTCGCGGCGTGGATGAGGGCCGACACGGGAGTCGGGCCCTCCATCGCGTCGAGCAGCCACGCCTGGAGGGGGAACTGCGCCGACTTGCCACAAGCTGCCAGCAGCAGGAGCAGGCCGATGGCCGTCAATGTGCCTTCGCTCGCCTGGCCGGCGACCCCGAAGACGTCCTGGAAGCCAACCGAGCCGAAGGTGACGAACATCAGCATGATCGCGAGGCTCAGCCCGACGTCGCCGACACGGTTGATGATGAAGGCCTTCTTACCGGCGGCGGCAGCACTCGGCTTGATCTGCCAGAAGCTGATCAGCAGGTAACTGGCGAGACCGACGCCCTCCCAGCCCACGTAGAGCAGCAGGTAGTTGTTGGCCAGGACGAGGAGCAGCATCGCTGCGACGAAGAGATTGAGGTAGCCGAAGAACTTGCGCTTGTCCGGATCGTGGGCCATGTAACCCAGCGAGTAGATGTGGATCAGGGTGCCGACGACAGTGATGAGCAGGACGAAGACGATCGACAGCTGGTCGAGCTGGAAGGCCATGTCGGCCGAGAAGTCGCCGACGAAGACCCACGTGAAGAGCGTCTGACCGATCGTGCGCTGCTCGGGATCGTTCTGCATCATCCCGAGGAGCATCAGGATGCCGATGACGGCCGAGGCACCGACCGTCAGGATTCCGAGGTACGGCCCCCATGCGTTCGTGCGACGGCCACCGAACAGCAGGATGACCGCACCTGCCAACGGCAGGGCGATGAGCAGCCAGATGAGGGAGAACACTCCCTCGGCGGGCATGAGCTCTGTCACGATTCGGTCCTATCCTTCGTCGGTTCTTGAGAGTCCGTGGTGGCGTTCAGAACTTGAGCAGGTTGGGTTCATCGATCGACGCGGACCGTCGGGTCCGGAAGATCGTCACGATGATGGCCAGGCCAACGACTACCTCGGCGGCGGCGACCACCATCACGAAGAAGGCCACGACCTGTCCGTCGAGGTTGCCGTTCATGCGGGCAAACGCCACGAATGCGAGGTTCGCCGCATTGAGCATCAGCTCGACCGACATGAAAACGACGATCGCGTTGCGTCGCACGAGCACGCCGACTGCGCCGATGCTGAAGAGCACCGCCGACAGGACGACGTAGTTGGACGGGTTCATTCGCTCTTCCACTCCGTGATCTCGTGCACCTGCGCGATGTCGACCCGGTCGAGGGGTCGCTCGTCACCCCGCGCCTGGACGGCACGGGGAACGCTCAGGTCGCTGGTCCCGCCATCGGGCAGCAGGGCCGGGGTGTCGACGGCATTGTGACGCGCGTAGACGCCCGGGTTCGGCAGGTTGCCCGGGTGGCCACCGTCCTTGAATCGAGCGATGGAAAGCTCGCGCTGGTTCGGGTTGTCCTGCCAGCGGTCGCGGTGGGCTAGGACCATCGCGCCCATCGCCGCGGTGATGAGGAGCGCCGACGTCAGCTCGAAGGCCAGCAGGTAGCGCGTGAAGATCAGGTTGGCGATGCCCTGCACGTTCCCGCCGTCCAGCTCGTTGGCCGCCTCGAGTCCGACACTGCCCGACTCGACCAGGCCGTTGCCGACACCCCAGATGAGCAGGATCGCCAGGCCGAGGCCCAGCAGGATGGCGGCGAACCGCTGACCCTTGATCGTCTCGATCAGGGAATCGGATGCATCGACGCCGACGACCATGATCACGAAGAGGAACAGCATCATGACGGCGCCCGTGTAAACGATGATCTGCACCATCCCGAGGAACGGCGCGGAGTTGGCGATGTAGAGGATCGCCAGGTTGATCATCGTCAGGGCGATCCACAGCGCACTGTGCACGGCCTTGCGCGATAGCACCATGCCGAGTGCACCGACCACAGCGAAGATGGCGCACACCCAGAAGACAACGAGCTCTCCGGTGTTGACGTCGGTCGCGGCTTCGGTCATGAGGCCACCTCCTCGGCAGCAGCCTG
>JAPLBU010000025.1:0-3689 GCA_026392575.1 Actinomycetota bacterium
CCTCGCGCTCGAACTCGATGGCCCGGTTCATCCTCTTGAGGTCGTCAGTTGTGAGGACCGTCGACACCTTGTCCAGGATCATCCTGATCTCGGGTGTCAGGGAAGCCGAGTTCAGCACCGGCGTGATGGGGTTGACCGACTCCCGGCCGAGGTCGTCAGCCAGAGCGGTGAACCCGAACTCCTCAAGTCCGCCGTCGTTGCCCTCCATCCAACCGACGTCGACGGCACCCTGGTCGACGGAAGCACGGGTGAGGCCGCCGCCCCAGTCAAGCGGCTCGAAGTCGACGATCTTGACCCCGTACTTGTCCTCAAGGAACGGCTTGCACCACACCTCGGCGGTGCACGAGGGTGGCCCCGCGAGCGTGATAGGGCGGTCCTGACTGACGCGTGCGAGATCCGAGAGTGTCCTGACACCCGTGGTGGCGATGAAGTCCTTACTCACGGCCCACGCGCTACTCACATTCGCGGTCGAAGCCTTCAGGATCGTCATGCCCAGCGGCTTGGCCAACGCGCGAGCATGCCCAACCATCTTGTTGACGTTGCGACCCTCGATGGGGAGCGTCAGTTGCCCATGCGCGTTGGTATTCAGGATGTTCGTGATCGCGTTGAGCCGCATAGGCGCGAACTGCACTTCCCCCGAAGGCAGGGCGGCGAGGATGTCCGCCGGGTTCCGCGCCTCCCCGACGATGACATCGATGCCGGCGGCCTTCAACGCCGCCGCATACACCCCAGCCGCGATGGCCGTGTCGGTAAGCGGTGCGTAAGAGATCCGCAGGGGCCCGCCATCGACCGGGCCCTCGGGGGCCGCTGCCTGCTCCTGCGGAACGTTGACACCGACCACCTTGGTGGACCCCGAGTAGAGGCCCTCGCCGAGGCCATTCGCCGAGATGAAATCACCCGTGACACGAGCGATGGGCTCGCCCTCGGCCTGGACGGCATTCACCATCGCACCGAGTTCCTCATCCGTCACAGCAGCCGTAACAGCGTCCAGGACCGTGACCACATCGGTCGTGGCAATTGCCGTTCGAATCACCGGTGCCACGTTGCCCACGATGTTGAGGGGCTTGTCCTGAGCGAGCACGACGAGTTCAGGGCTCTTGGCTGCCTTGTCGGTGCCGGCGAGGTATCCCAATTCGATACCGCCATGCACGAGGGCGGACCTGACGACCGCGCCGTCCGCGGACAGGACGACGTAGTCCTTGATGTCCATCCCGTATGTCTTCTCAAGGTTCGGCTTGCAGTACGGGCGGATCTCGCAGAGTTCCTCCCCACCCATCCTCAGGGGATTGCTCTTGCTCCACTCGGCCAGTTGCGACAGGGTCGTGATCTTGTTCGCCTCCGAAAAGGTCTTCGTGACCGCGAAGGCCGCTGTCTCGGCCGCCGGCGTGGCGTTGAGCAGTTCGATCCCGTGCGCCGCAGCGAGGTCGTTTGCCGCATCGAGCGTCACGTCCACTCCACTCGTGGCCGGGCGAACGGCACCCTCTCCGTTGTCGTTGACGTAGAGGAAGTCCGCGAACAGGCTCGTGTATGCCGGCAGGACATCGACCCGGCCCGACTCCATCGCCGTTAGGAAGACCTCATTAGTCGACGGCACCGTCAGTTGAGCGTTGTAGCCAGCCTCGCGAAGGACTCGGACGTAGAGCTCGGCCATGACCCGACTGCTGGTGAACTCCAGGCTGCCGACCGTGATCGGGCCGGTCACGCTCGCATAGGGGTTCGTCTGCTCCTCGATGGCTGCCGTCGAAAGGGGAGACGGTGCAACCGAAGCAGCCACCGATCCCGCCTGCGAAGGCACCGACGTGGTGGCGCCAGAGGAACATGCGGACAGGATCGTGGCCGAAACAGCCACGACGCCGCAAAGACGTGCTGCACGGAGTTTCCTCATCGAGTCCCTGTCATCAGTGGGTTCGGGTCTTCGTCGGCTGCTGCGCTGCTATTGGCCGCGCTGGGCTGCCACGGCGGGGTCGCAGTTCTTCGTGAAAGCCTTGATTCCGGCCATATCCCCAGAGGAGAGAGCGATGGTGCTCGCGACGATCGGGAACATCACGCTCTTCTTGTCGTTCGAGTGACCGAGCCCGAGAGCGTGGCCGAGCTCGTGAAGCAGCAGGGTTCGCGACTCCGACTTGTTCGCGTACTCCACATAGTCGACGCGGAAGGCCGCGGATCCACCGATCACCTCGGCGTTGGACTGGATGACACTCGTTGGTGTCGCGACGCCGACAACGCGCCCACTCAAGTAGTTGGAGTCCTCGTCCTTAACGAACTTCACGTAGATCTTGCGGCCCCCGGGGGCTGCGCCGGAACTGACCGTCGCGCTGGCGTTGTCGTAGATCAGCGGGACCGATGCGCCGCGAGTGACGGGCAGCCCGGCCGCCTTACCCCAGGTGGTGATGGCCCAGTCGAGGTCGGAGATGGCGTTCGTCGCCCCGCGGGGTGAGAGCGCCGTGACATCGGCGTCCCAGACGATCGCCGTCGGGCAGGAGGCCCAGCCGGCACCCTTCAGGTTGCTGTCCGTGAAGATCGACGTGTAGTCGTCCCCGGCCGCGATGCTCGCGCTCGCAGGTGTCGAAAAGGCAAGGCCGGCTGCGAACCCGCCGACGGCTATTGCACTCACGCAGCGGACCGAACGGGAGGTGCGCAACATGAGGGCTACCGATCAGGAGAGGACTTGTTGGACGTCCCTCGATTCTCCCTTAGGCAAGCCACACCTCATGCGGATCCGTTGCCCCCTATACAAGAGACACCGCACCTCGTTGAGTGCGGATTTGTCGCCACATAGCAGCACATTCAGGGCGACAAGTGCGCGCTCAACGAATGGGAGCGATCAGCCGCGCCCATCGGCTGCCTGCTCCGGGGCTCGCTTCGCTCACCGCGATCAGCCGCGCCCATCGGCTGCCTGCTCCGGGGCTCGCTTCGCTCCGGCTGCCTGCTCCGGGGCTCGCTTCGCTCACTCCTCGCGATCAGCCGGTGTAATGCTTGTCGATCACCGCAAACGCCTCATCCAGAATTGCCAGGCCCTCTTGGGCCTCCGCGTCCGTGATGGTGCACGGCGGCACAACGTGGAGCCGGTTGAAGTTCATGAACGGCAGTGCACCGCGCTTCTTGATCTCCGCACCGAGCTCTGCCATCGCCGGCGACGTCCCGCCGTAGGGGGCCAACGGCTCGCGCGTCTCGCGGTTGCTCACCAGGTCGAGCGCCCAGAACACGCCGAGTCCGCGAGCCTCTCCGATCACCGGATGGCGCTCTGCCAGGTCGCGCAGGCCCGGGCCGAGGATGTCCTCGCCGATGTGGGCTGCGTTCTCGACGATGCCCTCCTCCTTCATCGCATCGATCGACGCAACGATGGAGGCTGCCGCCAGCGGGTGGCCCGAGTACGTGAGACCGCCGGGGAACACGCGCTCGTTGAACGTCGCGGCGATCGGGTCGGAGATGATCACGCCGCCCACCGGGACGTAGCCGGAGTTGGAGCCCTTGGCGAAGGTGATCAGGTCGGGAGTGACATTGAAGTGCTGGAAGGCGAACCACTTGCCGGTGCGACCGAAGCCCGCCATCACCTCGTCGGCGATGAACATGATCCCGTTCTTGTCGCACAGGGCGCGCACGCCCTCCATGTATCCGGGCGGCGGGATGAGGACGCCGGCCGTACCGACGACGGACTCCATCAGGATCGCGGCGATGGTGCCCGGGCC
>JAPLBU010000025.1:3743-4807 GCA_026392575.1 Actinomycetota bacterium
CCTGCTCCGGGGCTCGCTTCGCTCACCGCGATCAGCCGCGCCCATCGGCTGCCTGCTCCGGGGCTGTTCGACCAGAAGCTCGAGCGGTACGGGTACGGGCCGAAGAAGTGCACCACGTGATCGGCGTACTCATTCGGCCAGCGCCGCGGGTCACCCGTTGCCTGGATCGCCGTGCCGGTGTTGCCGTGGTACGAACGGTAGAAGGCGAGCACCTTCTCCTTGCCGGTGTGCAGGCGTGCCATGCGGATGGCGTTCTCAATCGCGTCGGCACCACCGTTGGTGAAGAAGACCTTGTTCATGCCATCGGGCGCAAGGCCGGCAATGCGCATCGCGGCCTCGCCGCGTGCCGCATTAGCGTGCTGCGGGGCGATCGTGGCGAGTCTTCCGGCCTGGTCCTGAATCGCCTTGACGACCTTCGGATGCTGGTGGCCGATGTTGACGTTGACCAACTGCGATGACAGGTCGAGGTACCGGTTGCCGTCGTAGTCCCAGACGTAGCAGCCCTCTGCCGCCGCGACGTCCATCGGGTTCAGGGCGCCCTGCGCACTCCATGAATGGAAGACGTGCGCGCGGTCGAGTGCGTGCACTCGCTGGCCCTCGGTGGGATCTGCGGTGAACGTCATGGCGAGCTCCTCAGGGATCGGCCTGTGCGAGCACCGTTGGTGCTCCTGTTCGGCAGGGTAAGGGGCCCTGAATGTTCACGACAAATGGGGGTTACTCAGCGAGCGGGTTGACCCACTTCACATTCGGGAACCGGGCGAAGTCCGTGTCGGCCGAGTAGACGGTGCCACCGAACTCAAGGGCCAGGGCACCCAGATGCGCATCGTTGACGAGGTTCCCGCCAACCCCCGTTGGGACGAGTAGCGATCGGAGGGCCTGCGGATGACGGACCGACGGTTGCAGGACCTGAACATTCGGTGCGGCAAGCCAGGACTCGACCTCCTCCAGCAGGTCGTCAACCCGTGCCGGGTGCGTCATGAGCCGGGGGGACGACATGACGCGGATGAACGCCAGCAGCACCAGCCAGCTCAGCCCCACCGCTTCGTCACTGTTCAGGGCAACCG
>JAPLBU010000031.1 GCA_026392575.1 Actinomycetota bacterium
GCCGCAAGCGCGGCCGCCGCGATCGAGGCAGGTGCATCGTTCGTGGTTTCACCGGGATTGGATGCGGGGGCGGTTCGGTACTGCCAAGAGGCTGGCATCCCGGTCATTCCTGGGGTGGCCACGCCAACGGAGGTCATGGCCGCGCGTGCCCTTGGTGTCGGGGCAGTCAAGGTGTTTCCGGTGGCTCAACTCGGCGGCCCTTCTTATCTGAAGGTGCTTGCGGCCGTCTGGCCGGACCAGATATTCATGCCAACGGGCGGCGTCAGCGTGGCGAACGCAGCCGAGTATCTGGCACTGCCCTCTGTCGTTGCTGTCGGGGGAAGCTGGATCGCGCCGGCATCCCTCCAGTCGTCGCACGACTGGGACGCGATTGCGGATCTCGCTCGTGCCGCCGCTGCGCTTCGTGGGACTGCTGCATGAGCGCCTTCGTCACGCGCCCAAGTGCGGAATGCCGCTGGGATGCCGTGGCGCTAGGCGAGGTGATGCTCCGACTTGATCCGGGCGAGGGGCGCGTGCGGACGGCGCGATCGTTCCGGGCTTCGGAGGGAGGTGGCGAGTACAACGTTGCGCGAGGGCTTCGTCGTGCCTTCGGCCTGCGCACATCGGTAGTCACCGCCCTGGGCGACAATGAGGTCGGTCTGCTCCTAGAGGACTTGATTCTCCAGGGCGGGGTCGACACATCGCACATTGTCTGGAAGAAGGCCGACGGCATCGGCCGCGGCAACCGGAACCCGATCAACTTCACCGAGCGCGGCTTCGGCGTGCGAGGCGCTGTCGGCGTCTCGGATCGCGCCCACAGCGCAACGGCCGCACTTCACATCGAGGATGTCGACTGGGAAGCCCTGTTCGGCCGGGACGGCGTGCGCTGGCTGCATACCGGCGGGATCTTCGCCGGACTCTCAGCCGCGACCGCGGATGTGGCGGAAGCTGCCATGACGGCGGCCCGCCGACATGGCACCGTCGTCTCCTACGATCTGAACTACCGTTCCAGCATCTGGCGCGATCAGGGCGGCCAGGATCGTGCGCGAGAGGTCAACCAGCGACTTGTCGGACTGGTAGACGTCCTCTTCGGGAACGAGGAGGACTTCACTGCCGCACTTGGATTCGAAGTCACCGGTGCGACCGATGGACTCATGAGTCTTGATCCGGCGAACTTCGAGGCGATGATCGAATCCGTTGCGGCTACGTACGGACAACTAGAGGTCGTCGCAACGACGCGGCGCGAGGTCCAGTCGGCCTCGGAGAACGACTGGGGTGCAGTTGCCTGGTCTCGCGACTCGGGGTTCGTTCGCGCCCAGGACCGGCGCGGATTGCAGATCCTCGATCGTGTCGGTGGCGGCGACAGTTTCGCCTCCGGATTGGTGTTCGGGCTGCTTGACGGACGATCTCTGCAGCAGGCTGTTGAACTCGGTGCGGCACATGGTGCGCTGGCGATGACCACTCCGGGCGACACCTCCATGGCCAGCCGCGCCGAGGTCGAGAGCCTTGCATCCGGTGGAAGTGCGAGGGTGCAGCGTTGAGCATCCGAACGTGGGACGTTGCTGCCCACGTGCGAGCTGATATTGGCGAGGGCCCGGCGTGGGATGACCGCGAGAACGTCCTCTGGTTCGTGGACGTTACGCCCGGTGCCCTCTACCGACTGGATCCGCTGACCGGTGAGGTCGAAAGTCGCCTGGTCGGCGCTCCCATGGGCTCAGCCATTCCGTCGCGCGAGGGGGGCCTGATCCTCGCACTTGAGGATGGTGTGCACGCCTACTCATGGGACGATGACGCGTCGAGGCTGCTCGTGCCTGTCGAGGCCCACGACGCGCGCATACGCATGAACGATGCGAAGTGCGATCCACACGGTCGGCTGTGGGCCGGCACGATGGCGTACGAATTCACGCCGGGCGTCTCGACGCTGTACCGATTCGATAGGACGGGGCCGACACCGGTGGAGACGGGCTGCACCATCGCGAACGGAATGGGCTGGAGTCCCGACACCGCCACCATGTACTTCGTCGACAGCCCCACCTCCCGCATCGACATCTTCGACTACGACGTCGAGACGGGGGCGGCGACCGACCGGCGAGCCTGGGTGACGGTCGAGGACGGTGCTGGTTCGCCCGACGGACTGACGGTTGATTCCGAGGGCTGCATATGGGTGGCCCTGTGGGGCGGAGGGGCCGTTCGCCGGTACGCACCCGACGGGAAACTGATCGAGGTGGTCGACCTTCCTGTGCGCCAGGTTGCCAGCGCATGTTTTGGCGGGCCTAGCCTGTCGGACCTCTACGTCACGACTGCTGCCTACGAGATGACGCCTGCGGATATCGAACGTGAACCGCTGGCGGGAGCCACGTTCGTCGTCGCGACCGACGTTGCGGGGAGCCCGACCGTGACCGTCGATGCGGGCCTTCTATCGACAGCCACGTGAGTCTGGCATTCCCGTGGTCCGACAGTGACTCTTACTAGTCCTCGAGGGCCTGGGTGGATGGCCCCACTAGCGGACCGAGATATCCGCTGGCTAGCTCTGGCCAGGTTCGCCGCCATCCTCGGCGGGAGCGCTCTCCCCACGGCGCTCGCCTTCAGCGTGCTCTCGATCGAGGGTGCGTCGCCGTCGGCATTGGGCATCGTTGTGGCCGCCGCGGTGGCTGGGCAGGTGGCCTGCCTGCTGCCTGGCGGTGTCGTCGCCGACCGCATGTCCCGACGCCTGGTCATGATCGTCGCGGAGTTGGTGGGCGGATCGGTGTCGCTGCTCTCCGGCACTCTCGTCGTGTCCGGTCACGCCACCGTCGCCACCCTCGCCGTACTCGCAGCGATCGGCGGAGGCGCTGGCGGCTTCTTCTATCCCGCCTTCACCGGATTCGTCCCCCAGGTTGCCCAACCCGAGGTCCTGCAGTCCGTCAACGCACTCCTGAGACTCTCGGTCAACATTGCGCGAATCCTTGGCACCGCGGTCGGTGGGCTGATCGTTGCGGTGGTCGGCCCGGGCGCGGCTATCGGCACGGCCGGCATTGCAGCGTTGATCGCGGCTGGCTTCATCGCTCTGGTTCGCCCGAGGTTCGTGGGCGCTCGCCAAGGGGATTCTCATCCGTTCGCCGACTTCCGCGAGGGCTGGAAAGCCTTCACCTCGCGCAGGTGGGTGGTCGCCGTCGTGATTGCGGGGACTCTATCCAATATCGGTGCCAGTGCGGCGATGGGCGTTCTCGGGCCTTTGCAGTCGGTGGCGAAACTCGACGGTGCGAGGTCGTGGGCTGTCATCACTTCCGCTCTGGCGGTGGGCACGCTGATCGGAGCCGTGATCGCCGGTCGCGTGCGGCCCCGACGACCTCTCGTGCTCGGAATGATCGCACTCGGACTCTTCGCATTGCCGATGCTTGCTCTGGCCCGACCAATGTCAATGACGGTCATCGTCATTGCGGCGCTGGTCGCGGGAATCTCGCTCGACCTGTTCTCGGTCCTGTGGGATACCGCCCTGCAGCAGAACATCCCGAATGAGTCACTGTCCCGAGTGTCGGCCTTCGACTGGCTCGGATCATTCGCCTTGTCACCCATCGCGCTCGCGGTCGCGGGCCCGCTCGTTGATGCGTACGGAATATCCACGGTCCTCTGGCTTGCGGCCGCGTGCGCGGCGACACCGCCGCTCGCACTCCTGGTACGTGAGGTACGTCGACTGCGTGCTCGGTCGTAAGCGATGGCCGCCTGTGGTCAGCGGTCGAACCACGTCCTGTCGACGGCCAAGTCGCCGCCGTCGCGCACGAGCAGGGGCACGACCTCCAGCGGCGCATCGACCGTGATCCAGGTGCCGCCCTCGTAGGTCGTGCCAGTCCAGACATCGCGCCAGCGCGAGTCGGCAGGAAGGTACACGTCGCGGCTCGTTGCTCCGCGCTGCAGCACGGGTGCGACGAGCAGGTCATCGCCGAGAAGGAATTGATCCTCGACTCGAACGGCCGCGGGATCACTGGGGTTCACAAACCACAGGGGTCGCACGGGCGGAACGCCGGTCGTCGTCGCATGGTCCATCACCCGCTGCACATAGGGGCGCAGGCGCTCCCGGAAGAACAGCAGTCCGGAGATCACCTCATAGGCCTCGTCTCCGAAGGACCAGACCTCGTTGGGCCCGCCGCTGGAGAAGACTCCCGAGTTGAAGAAGTCGGGATGCCGATTGCCGTGCAACCGCACAACCGGCCAGAACGTCGCGAACTGGAACCACCGCACCATCAGCTCGCGGAAGTCCTCACTCTCCACGTCAGCGTCGAAGAATCCGCCGATGTCGGTTGTCCACCACGGGATGCCGCTCACCATCATGTTCAGCCCCGCACCCACCTGTGTGCGCAGGCTCTCCCACGTCGACTGAATGTCGCCCGACCACACCGTGACGCCGTATCGCTGGCTGCCGGCCCAGGCGGAGCGCTCGAGAATCATCGACTCGACGTCACCGATCTCGTCGAGACCGTCGCGGATCGCCTGGGCATCGAAGAGGGGGAACATGCCGGCGAACTCAGTTCCATGCCCGCGTGCGAAACGAGCTCCTGCTTCGCGCAGTGTGCCCGCGGGCTCACTCAGCTCTGGCTCGCAGGCATCGAGCCAGAACGCCCGCACGCCGATGTCGTAGTAGTTCTCGCGCACGCGATCCCAGTAGAAGCGGCGAGCCTCGGGCTGGGTGAGATCGAGAAGTGCGAGGTCAACACCGGATGGCTCGGCTCGATCGGCGAACGCGAAGGTCGCGTGGGACCCGTCGGGTCCGTCCACGAGGAGTCCGCGTTCGCGGAGCTCGGCGAAGTGCTTGCTATGCGGGCTCACGTGCGGCCACACCGCGACCATGACGCGAACGCCGGCCTCCCCCAACTCGGCCACCATGGCGGCAGGGTCCGGCCACTGCTCGCGGTCCCACTCCCACTCGCCAAGGTGAGTCCAGTGCATGAAGTCGACGAAGATTGCCGAGAGCGGAAGACCGCGCGACAGGTGCTCACGCGCCACTGCCAGCAACTCGGCCTGAGA
>JAPLBU010000027.1 GCA_026392575.1 Actinomycetota bacterium
GCCGGCGCTGCTCGCGGGGCAGTCGGGGAGCGCGGGTCCCGTCGGTCGACGTCACCGGAACAGCCTACTCGCCGGTAACAAGGGGATGGGCCTCTCCGACGAAGTCCCTGCATGCGCCGTACGCTGCCCGTGTGACCGCCCCCGCCACTGCCTGGCCTCGCGAGGACCGCAGCCTGCCCGGCCGCACCATCAGTGTCCGGCGAGCGCCCGGCCTCGAGTCCGGCCTGCCGTCGGCGGTCTACGTGCACGGCCTCGGCGGCTCGTCGTTGAACTGGACCGACCTGATGGCTCGTCTGCAGCCGTATGTCGACGGCTGGGCCCTCGACCTCGGCGGGATGGGCTACTCGCCGCCGCCGCGCGACGGTGACATGAGCCCGGCCGGTCATGCCCGCGCTGCGGCAGAGCTCATCGACTCGATCGGCAACGGTCCCGTGCATCTGTTCGGCAACTCGCTCGGCGGCGCCGTCGCCCTTCAGCTCGCTTCACGTCGGCCCGATCTCGTCCGAAGCCTGACCCTGGTGTCACCCGCTCTGCCGTCGCTGTTCGCGACGAAGTCGAACTTCCACCTGCCCGTGATCGCCGTGCCCGGCATCGGCGAGCGGCTCGTGCCCAAGTACCTCGAGTCCGATCCGGGCGGCCGCGTGCGCGGAACCATCGACGTCACCTTCGCGGATCCGTCGCGCATTTCGTCCGAGCGCCTGGCGGAGGCTGTGGCAGAGGTGAAGGAGCGGGACACGCTGCCCTACGCGTCGGATGCATTCCTCGGCAGCCTGCGCGGCCTGCTGAAGACCTACATCGATGTCGGTCCGAACCGGCCGTGGAAGCTCGCCGAGCGCGTGACGTGTCCGACGCTCGTCGTGTACGGCCGCAAGGATCCGCTCGTGGACCCGCGCAGCGCCCACCGGGTCACCAAGCACTTCCGCGATGCGCACGTAGTGGTACTGCCCGACTGCGGGCATGTCGCGCAGATGGAGCACCCCGAGTTCGTCGCCGCCGCATGGGAGCGCTTCCTGCGCTGAGTGTGCGTCAGGCGGGTTGGCTCCACGTCAATCCACTGAAGCGAGCGAAGCCACGGTTGAATGAGACCCAGGTGGCGTTCAGGCTCATCGCGCACGCGGCGAGGTAGACCTCGGTGACCAGCCGAAGGAATCCCAAGGCGACGGTAGGCAGGATGGTGACGTCAACGGCCAGCATCGGAAGCCGGCTCCGGCAGCAACAGCGGATCGAGGAGCGACGAGGTGTCGTGGAGGTCGATTCCCGGCAGGAACGGCCCGCAGTCGAAAGACGGCAGGGCCGAGGGGGCTTCTCCGGTCGCTGGCTGAACGCGCAGCAGGACCCGCAGTGCCTCCTCTTGGCCCGGCGGTACAGGGCGTCGTCGATCGTCACAGTGGTCCGCATGCCCGAAGGTGAGCATCATGATGCGCATCAAGATGCGACGCGATGTGACAGGGAGAGGTCAGGTTCCAGCGACGATCTGCGACAGTCGGTCGAGGACGGCCTGCTCGCGGGGATCCACCTTGTCGGCGCCACCGCCGAACATGCCGCGGCCGGCCGCGGCCACGACAGCTGCGGCAACGGCGGTCAGTACGGCCCCAACCTGGGCGGCTTCCCCGGCCGTGGCCTTCGCGCGGACGAGCGCGAAGGCGGCCGCGGTCTCGTCGAGCATCCTCGCAACGGCCTCATCCGTGGACTTGGTGTCCGGTGCGTTCATCGAGCCGTCCGTGAAGGAGGCGATGATCGCGTTCCCGGGGTACTTGGCAACCTCGGCCGTCAGCGTGGTGCCACCTGCGGCAGCCTCCTTCATCAGGGCCACCACGTTCCGACCGTCGGCGAGTGCCGCCGCGCCCAGCACGAGTCCGGGCAGCGTCAGTACCCGCTCCCACTCCTCTGCGGTGAAGTCATCCTTGCTGACCATGCCGGGCCTCCCTGCTTCGACGGAGTGAGAACAGGGGGAGGATATCGCCGTAGGTATCGGCGTGGATGTGGACTTTCCTTCGACGTTGCCCAATAGGTTTGCCTTCGCGCTCCCCGCTTCGGGGTCGTGGCAGTTCCGAGCCCGCGGGTGCGGGTCAAAGTGAGGCTCCCATGTCTGCTCCGAACGTCGCCCCACCGTCTATGCCTCGTGACGTACGCGCAGCTGAGCCGATTCATGTCACACGAACATCTCTGTCGCTGGCCGCAGGCGGCTTCATCCTGTGGGGGATCGGCTACTGGATTCTCTGGCTGCAGTCCACGGGAACGCGGCTGGAGTGGGTGCTCTGCACGCTGGGACCCCTGCTGCTGGGAGCTGCCATCCTCAACCACCTCGATCATCACCGTCGTCGCTTCGGGATCGTGGCGCTGGTGCTTCTCAACATCGTCGTCGTCATGCAAGCGCTGGTGTTCCTGCCATACGCACTGAACCCGGAACTGGTGGGGACGTTGTCACGCTTCACCTTCAACGTATGGGGCATCAGTTGGCTGGTGGGTGCACTCGGGGTGGCTGCGGTGCTGATGCGCAAGAAGTCGCGCCTCGACCACGGGGACAAGACCCCCGAGACCGAGATCCACGCGTCGTTCTTCCAGCTGTCAATGCTCGCCGCCGGAATGCTGATCTACGGCATCAGTTTCGTCGGGCTCAGCAGTGATCGCACCAGCCACCTGTTCGGCTGGCTCAGCGTGATCGGCCCCGCGCTCATCGCGATCGCCGTCATCGCGCACATCGAGCACTTGAGTCTGCGTCTGGGCCGTCCTGCGGTCGTCCTGGTGATCATCGGGGCGACGGGGTGGGCAGCCAAGAACCTGGTGCGGGCGACCACCGACCTCATGAGCGATCCGGCGTGGGCGGCGCTGTTCGTTTACGGAGTGCAGGGATTCATCCTGCTGCTCGGGGCGCTCGCCTGCCTGCTCGTGCTGTTCCACAAGCAGGCGTGGGAATTGCCTGTCGACTAGCACGACAAAGAGGCAACGCCCTTAGGGCTGGTGTTACCGCGGACAGGTTGTCCACAGGTACGGAATCGGTCATGGCACGGATGCACCGCGGCGACGTACCGTCGTCGGCATGGACGCGGTGGCCGTTATCGAGGGGCGAGTGCGCGACGCAGTGCGCGCGCGGGGGATCGACCCGCTGCGTGATCCGGAATCGGTTCGCGAGCTTGTCGATGCTGCTGTGCAGGAGTCGTTGAGCGAAGGTCCTGTCGCGGAGGCCACGTCGGTCGGCCGGTCGGTGTTTCACGCAGTGGCCGGATTCGGTCCGCTGCAGCAGTTCTTCGACGATCCGTCGGTCGAGGAGCTCTGGATCAATGCCCCTGGCCGGGTCTTCGTAGCGCGTGATGGCCGTAGCGAACTCACGACCATCGTCCTTGATGCAGATCAGGTGCACACTCTGGTCGAACGCATGCTCAGAGTGTCAGGCAGACGGCTGGATTTGAGCAGTCCCTTCGTCGACGCGATGCTGCCGGACGGAAGCCGGCTGCACGTCGTCATCCCCGACATCACGCGCGAGCACTGGGCAGTGAACGTCCGGCGGTTCGTCGTGCGGGCGAGGACCGTCATGGACCTTGTCTCGCTCGGGATGCTGTCGTCGCAGGCAGCAGCGTTCCTTGATGCGGCAGTGATCGCCGGCCTCAACATCGTGGTGGCAGGTGGAACGCAGTCCGGCAAGACGACCTTCCTCAATGCGCTTCTCGGCTGTGTTCCCTCGACCGAGCGGATCATCACGTGCGAGGAGGTGTTCGAGATTCAGTTGCAGCACCCCGACTGGGTCGCGCTTCAGACCCGTGACGCGAGCCTGGAGGGAACGGGTGAGATCGCCCTGCGTCGGCTCGTGCGTGAGGCGCTGCGCATGCGCCCGACGCGACTTGTCGTCGGTGAGGTGCGGCAGGCTGAGTCCCTCGACCTGCTCGTGGCCATGAACAGCGGCATGCCGTCTATGGCCACCCTGCATGCCAACAGTGCGCGCGAGGCAGTGACCAAGCTGTGCACCCTGCCACTACTGGCAGGGCAGAACATCGCCGCCGACTTCGTCGTCCCGACGGTCGCCGGTTGCGTCGACATCGTCGTGCACCTGGCGGCCGACGCGTCCGGTCGACGGTCGGTGCGCGAGATCGCGGCGCTGTCGGGGCGCGTGGAGTCGGGGGTCGTCGAGATGGCCGACCTGTTCGTCGATCGCGGCGAGGGGCTCGAAAGGGCAGGGGGCTTTCCGCCGCATGCAGATCGCTTCGCTCGCCACGGCCTTGATCTCGTGGGCATACTCGACCAGGGCAGCCGCGTCGGGTTGCGGCGATGAGTGCGCTCGGACCGACGGGCGCGCTGCTCGGTGCCGCTGCCGGATGCGGGTTGCTGCTCGTGCTGCTGGCCGTGTTCGCTCCCCGAACGCGTGCGGTTCGCCGCGGAGGTGCGCTGGCGCGAATCGTTCAGCAGGCCGACGTGCCGCGCCTGACCGTGCCGGGCCTGCTGGCCGGTTGCGTCCTTGCCGCGCTTGTCGCTGGGACGATCGGGCTCGTCGCCACGGGGTTGCCGGTTGTTGGCATCCTCGCGGCGGCACTGGCCGCGTTCGCCCCCATCGTGCTGCTGCGTCGTCGGATGGTGGCCCGGCAGCGGGCGCTGCAGGCGGCGTGGCCGGATGCTGTCGACACCCTGGTGTCGGCAGTGCGGGCGGGACTGTCCCTGCCCGAGTCGCTCGCCGACCTCGGTCGCTCGGGGCCTGTGCCCCTGCGTCCCGCGTTCGCCTCCTTCGCGGCCGAGTACCGCGCCACCGGCCCGTTCGGCGATGCGCTCGACCTGCTTCAGGGCCGGCTGGCGGATCCGGCGGCCGACCGCGTCATCGCAGCCTTCCGGCTGGCACGCGAGTTCGGCGGGTCCGATCTCGGCGTGGTGCTTCGGACGCTCAGCTCCATGCTGCGTGCCGACGCGAGGACGCGCGGCGAGATTCTCGGCCGGCAGAGCTGGACCGTCGCGGCCGCTCGCCTTGCCGTGGCCGCCCCGTGGGTCACCCTCGTCCTGCTCTGCACTCGCGGCGAGGCGGCGGGGGCCTACGCCTCGCCGGCCGGCGCGCTGGTCATCGGCGTGGCCGCAGCCCTGTCGTTCCTCGCCTACGTCGCAATGGCCCGCATCGGCCGCCTGCCGATCGACGAGCGGATCACGGCATGAACGCGAGTGCGCAGGGGATGGGAGCGGGTCTGCTGGCCGGTATGGGCTTGCTGCTGGTGCTGGCATGGATCGGTGCCCGTCGGCCGCTGCGGATCGCTGACCGCATCGGCCCGTTCGTTGGGGCGCGCGGCACCGCGTTCACTGCGGGGGACCGCACGGCGTCACTGGCATCCATGAACGCATGGCTTCGCTCGGCATCGCGTTCGGGCGGTGACTCGACGGATCGTGACCTGGGCCTGCGGCTCCTGCGCGCCGGGGCGCCTGCGTCGATCGCGCAGTACCGGCTGGAGCGGACGGTGTGGTCTGCGCTCGGTGCGTGCGCGGGGAGCATCGTCGGCGCTGCTCTGGCGTCAGGGGGTTCGTCGCCCGCTGGTGTCGTCCTGCTGGGGTCGGTCGGTGCAGTAGCAGGCTGGTCGGCGCGCGATGCGTTCCTCGGACGCAGTATGCGCAGCCGCCAGCGCTCGATCGAGGGCCACTTGCCCACCCTCGCTGATCTGCTCGCGCTGGCAGTGGCATCGGGTGCATCACCAGCGGCAGCACTGGACCACGCAGCTCGCACGATGACCGGTCCGCTTGCCGACGAGGTCGCTCGAACGGGCGACGATCTCCGCAGTGGAATGCCCGTCGATACGGCGATGAGGGGCCTGGCCCACCGATGCGGTCTGGCGGCCGTGCAGCGGTTCGTCGACGGCATCCTCATTGCGCTCGAGCGCGGCACGCCCCTCGCCGAGGTGATGCGCGCCCAGGCCGGCGACGTACGAGCCGACCAGCGCCGCCGGCTGATGGAACTCGCGGGCCGCAAGGACGTCGCGATGCTCGTCCCGATCGTCTTTCTCGTCCTGCCCAGCGTCGTGCTCGTTGCCGTGTTCCCCGGCATTCAGGCCCTGCGCATCGTCGTCCCCTGACATCCCTTCGAAGAGAGGACTGCCATGTCTCACCCGCTCCTGCACCATCGACTCGCCCGCGCCATCCTGCGCCGTGTCGGAGACGATCGCGGCGACGTGCCCGGCTGGGTTCTCATCACCGTCATGACTGCTGGGCTCGTGACGGCGCTATGGCTGGTGGCCGATGACCAGTTGACGGCCGTGCTTGGTCGGGCGATCAGCTCGGTCACGAAGCCGTAGGCCGTGCATCGCCGATTCGCCGAGCGGGGTGATCGTGGCAGCGCAGTCGTCGAGTTCGTGCTCGTCGTGCCGCTGTTGCTCGTCGTTGCCGTTGGCGTTCTACAGGTCGCGCTCGCCCTGCACGTGCGGTCGACCCTGACGAGTGCCGCAGCTGAAGGTGCTCGTGCGGCCAGTCTCGCGGGCGCCGACCCGGCAGCCGGCGTTCGCCGCACACGGGTGCTGCTCGACGGCAGCCTTGCTGGTGGTGTTGTGCGTGATGTCTCCGCGCGCCGAGCCGTCGTGGATGGGCTGCCCGTCGTCGAGGTGCGGATCGACGCGACCCTGCCGCTCATCGGTCTGCTTGGTCCGACGTCGATGAGTGTCGAGGGCCATGCCGTGCAAGAGGGGGTGGGCTGATGCTGCGGCGACAGGCCCGGCTTGGCCGCGTCGATGACAGCGGCTCGGCGATGATCGAGTTCATCGTCATCGGGGTCGGCGTGATCGTGCCCCTGGCGTATCTCGCGATCAGTGCTGTGACCGTTCAGGCCGCTGCGTTCGCGAGCACGCAGGCCGTCCGTGAAGCGGGCCGTGCGTTCAGCAGTGCGACGACACCGCAGGAAGGACGAATGCGGGCACAGGCCGCGGCGCAGCTCGCCTTCTCTGATCACGGAATCGAGCTGCCTGCCAACGCGCTGCGCATCACGTGCACCGAGGGGGAGTGTCTGGCCCCGGGATCGGTTGTCGACGTCGACCTCGCCTGGTCGGTGCCGTTGCCGTGGCTGCCCGGCTCCCTAGCGGCCGATGTCCCCGCGCGCATCCCGATTGAGGCCACGCACCGGGTGCCCGTCGACGACTACCGCAGCAGTCCCGGTGCGGCCTTGTGAATCGCGCGCGGGACGATCGCGGCAGCG
>JAPLBU010000295.1 GCA_026392575.1 Actinomycetota bacterium
ATGCCCGAGGCCTTGATGTGCGCGACGAGTTCTGCGGCGGCCTGGCGTTCGCGGGTGAAGGTCACGATCCCGCCGCGCCGGACGCCGCGGTCGTTGATCTGCACGCCGGGGATCTGTTCGAGCCCAGCGCGTGCATACGCGGCAAGCTCGGCGATCCGTAGCGACAGGGCGTCCATGCCGCAGTCCAGTGCGTAGTCGATGGCCGCGCCCATTCCGAGGAGTGCGGCGTAGGACTGCTCCCAGTACTCGAAGCGACGGGCACTCGGCTGAACCTCGTAGCCCTCCGATGTCCACGTCGCCGAGTGGAGGTCGAGCGGGAAGGGCTCGAGCTCGTCGAGTGCGCGGTCCGACGCGTAGAGGAAGCCGGTGCCGCGCGGGCCACGCAGGAACTTGCGTCCGGTCGCCGATACGAAGTCGGCACCGATCGCGACGGCGTCGACGGGCAACTGTCCGATCGACTGGCAGGCATCGACGAGGTACCACGTGTCGGTGCCGGCCAGAGCCGCCCCGACACTGGCGACGTCGTTGATGAGTCCGTTCTGCGACGGGCAGTGCGTCACGGCGACGATGGCGACGTCGGTGTCGAGCAGGTCAGTGAAGGCGGCCACGTCGAGGCAGCCGTCGTCACCGTCGGGGATGAACTCCAGTCGCGCACCCGTGGTCATCGCCAACTGCATCAGCGGGATGACGTTGGACGCATACTCGGCTGAGGAGACCAGGATCCGGTCCTCCGGGCGCAGTGGCCGGGTGAAGGCGATGGCGGCGAGGCCGCCGGACCACGCGGCGGTAGCTGACTCAAGTAGGGCCATCTGGTCAGGTCGGGCACCGACGAGGGTGGCCGCAGAACTGCGGACCGCCTCGATCCGATCGGCCGCCTCGGCGTGTGCCTCGTAGCCGCCGATCCGCTCCTCGCGGCGCAGGTGGTGGACCATCGTGTCGGTGACTACGGCCGGGGGCAGGGCTGAGCCGGCGTTGTTCAGGTGCGTGACCTCCGTGCAGCCGGGCGTGTCCGCGCGGAGCCGGTCGACGTTGAGGGGCGAGGTCATGGGGCCATTGTCCCTCTTGGGCCTCGGCCATGCAGAAGACCGCCGTCACACCCCGACCTAGACTCGGGCCATGGCCGGACGGATTCGCGACGAGGACATCGCCCTCGTACGCGAGCGTGCCCGGATCGACGACGTGGTCCGGGAGTACGTCACGCTCAAGTCGGCAGGTGGCGGCTCCCTGAAGGGCCTGTGCCCCTTCCACGAGGAGCGATCGCCCAGTTTCCACGTCACCCCCTCGCGCGGCATGTGGTACTGCTTCGGCTGCGGTGAGGGCGGCGACGTCCTGTCCTTCGTGCAGAAGATCGACCACCTGAGCTTCGCCGAGGTCGTCGAGAAGCTGGCCGACCGCACGGGCGTCGAGCTCCGGTACATGGAGGGTGGGGCGGCGATCAACCGCCAGCAGGGTCAGCGCACCCGCCTCGTCGATGCGCACAAGCAGGCAGCGGCGTTCTACGTCGAGCAACTGGCACTGCCGGATGCCCAGATCGGCCGCGACTTCCTCACCGGCCGCGGCTTTGACGCCGAGGCCGCGAAGCACTTCGGGGTGGGCTTCGCCCCCAAGGGCTGGGACGCGCTCACGAATCACCTGCGCAAGAAGGCCTTCACCGACGCCGAACTGCTCGCCGGCGGCCTCGTCAGCCAGGGCAGCCGCGGCATCTACGACCGTTTCCGCGGCCGACTGGTGTGGCCGATCCGCGATCTCGGCGGTGAGGTCATCGGCTTCGGCGCGCGCAAGCTGTTCGACGATGACGACGGTCCGAAGTACCTCAACACCCCCGAGTCGCCGATCTACAAGAAGAGCCAGGTGCTCTACGGCCTTGACCTGGCCCGCCGCGAGATCTCCAAGACCCAGCAGGCGGTCATCGTCGAGGGATACACCGACGTCATGGCCTGCCATCTGGCCGGCATCACCACCGCTGTCGCCACCTGCGGCACCTCGTTCGGCACCGAGCACATCAAGATCCTGCGCCGACTGCTCATGGACGACGACCAGATGCGCGGCAGTGTCGTGTTCACGTTCGACGGCGACGCCGCTGGCCAGAAGGCCGCGCTGCGCGCCTTCGAGGAGGACCAGCGCTTCGTCACGCAGACCTTCGTCGCGGTGGAGCCCAGCGGCCTGGACCCGTGCGACCTTCGCCTGCAGCATGGTGATGCAGCGATTGTTGCTCTCGTCGATCGCCGGGTGCCCCTGGTCGAGTTCGCCATTCGTTCAACCCTCGCCGGCTACGACCTCGAGAGCGCCGAGGGCCGCATCGGCGCCCTGCGCGAGGCCGCACCCATCGTCGGCAAGATCCGTGACACCGCCCTTCGGCCGGAGTACGCGCGTCGGCTCGCCGGCTGGCTCGGTGTCGACGTGCAGACCGTCACCGACGCCGTGCAGTCGGCCGCTCGGCAGGCGAAGTCGACTCCGCCGGCCCGTCGCGAGCAGGCACCTGCGCCGCCCACGACCACACCAGCCTCCGAGACGACTCCGCCGGTCGCGGCGCCGCAGCCGATGCCGCGCGCCCAGCCGGGCCAGCGCCGCGATCCGGCGCTCGTCGTCGAGCGTGAGGCCCTCAAGTGCGCGCTGCAGGAGCCGGCCGTCGTCGCTGACTGGTACGAGAGCGTCGAGGAGACCGCATTCACGCAACCCACCGCCCGGCAGGTGCATCATGCGATCGTCGGGGCGGGCTCTCCGTCGACGTCGTTGGCCGGCCTGCTGTGGATCGACGCGGTGCTCGAGCACTCCGAGGACGACAGCGTGCGAGGACTCGTTCGCGAGCTCGCCGTCGAGCCGCTGCCCGCGGAGGCCGGTCAGGATGCC
>JAPLBU010000135.1 GCA_026392575.1 Actinomycetota bacterium
TGACGACGCGGCAGTTGCGGCGCTGGGGGAGTTCGGCGCCACGGCGGTGCTCGTCGGTGACATCACGTCCGTGCAGGACCACCCCGTCGCGCCGGTGGCCGACGTGCTGGCTGCGGCGGTTGCCGAGACGAGCCCGTCAGCTGTTTTGGTGGCGTCCACAGCAGACGGCAAGGAAGCGGCTGCTCGGCTCGCGCTCAAGATCGGCAGCGGCATCATCACCGATGCGGTCGATGTGCAGCTGGACGGCACCACGCTGGTCGCGACGCAGTCGGTGTTCGGAGGTTCCACCGTGGTGCATTCCACCGTCACGACGGGCACCCCGATCATCACCGTCCGCGGCAACTCGGTGCCAGCGGAGGCCGCACCGGCCGCGTGTGCACGACGCGACCTCGCAGTGACGCTGTCCCCGTCATCAACTCTCGCGCGCATCACGGGCAGCACGTCTGCGACCAAGGGTGGTCGTCCCGACCTCACCGAAGCACAGATCGTGGTCTCCGGCGGACGCGGCGTGGGCTCGACTGAGGGCTTCGCCGTGATCGAGGCGCTCGCCGACTCGCTCGGTGCGGCCGTGGGTGCGTCGCGTGCGGCGACCGATGCCGGCTGGTACCCCCATCAGTTCCAGGTCGGGCAGACCGGCAAGACCGTCTCTCCCCAGCTCTACATCGCCAACGGCATCTCCGGCGCGATCCAGCACCGGGCCGGCATGCAGACCTCCAAGACGATCGTCGTGGTCAACAAGGACGCCGAGGCGCCGATCTTCGAGCTCGCCGACTACGGCGTCGTCGGAGACCTGTTCACCGTCGTGCCCCAACTCACCAACGAGATCGCGAAACGGGCAGACTGATCCCGGATACGAGGGAGCAGGGGCCATGAGTCGCAGCAAGCCGTGGGTGATGCGGACGTACGCCGGTCACTCGTCTGCGCGCGAGTCCAATGAGCTCTACCGGCTGAACCTCGCGAAGGGGCAGACCGGGCTCTCGATCGCCTTTGATCTGCCGACGCAGACCGGCTACGACCCCGACTCGCCTCTGGCGCGCGGCGAAGTAGGCAAGGTGGGCGTCCCAGTCGTCGATCTGGGGGACATGCGGGCATTGCTTGAGGGCATCCCGCTCGACCGGATGAACACGTCGATGACGATCAACGCCACCGCGATGTGGCTGCTTGCCCTCTATGTGACCGTGGCAGACGAGCAGGGCGCGCCGCGTCAGGAGCTCTCGGGCACCACGCAGAACGACATCATCAAGGAGTACCTCTCCCGCGGTACGTATGTCTTCCCGCCGGCGCCGTCCATGAGGCTGATCACCGACATGATCGCGTGGAGTGTCACCAACACTCCCAAGTGGAACCCGACGAACATCTGCTCGTACCACCTCCAGGAGGCCGGGGCCACGCCCGTCCAGGAGATCGCGTTCGCGCTGTCGACGGCCGTTGCCGTGCTCGATGCCGTTCGTGATTCAGGACAGGTGCCACCCGAGGGCCTCGCGGAGGTGGTCGGCCGGATCTCGTTCTTCGTCAACGCGGGAGTCCGCTTTGTCGAGGAGATGTGCAAGATGCGGGCCTTCGTCCAGCTGTGGGACGACATCACCCGTGATCGCTACGGGGTAACCGATGAGAAGGCGCGACGCTTCCGGTACGGCGTGCAGGTCAACTCGCTCGGCCTCACCGAGGCGCAGCCGGAGAACAACATCCAGCGCATCGTCCTGGAGATGCTGGGCGTCACACTGTCGAAGAACGCGCGTGCGCGCGCTGTGCAGCTGCCGGCATGGAACGAGGCCCTGGGCCTGCCGCGCCCATGGGACCAGCAGTGGAGCCTGCGGATGCAGCAGGTCCTCGCGCTGGAAACCGACCTGCTGGAGTACGAGGACATCTTCGACGGTTCCCACGTGGTCGAGGCCAAGGTCGCGGAGCTCGTCTCGGCCGCTCGCGAGGAGATGGCTCGGATCGAGGACATGGGCGGCGCTGTCGCCGCTGTCGAAAGCGGCTATCTCAAGAGCGCACTCGTGTCCTCGCATGCCGAACGCCGGCGCCGCGTGGAGTCTGGCGACGAGGTCATCGTCGGCGTGAACGAGTACACGACGACGGAGCCCAGCCCGCTGACGGAGAACCTCGACGGAGCGATCCTGCGCGTGGATCCTGCGGTGGAGGAACGGGCGATCCTGGCTCTCGACGAGTGGCGTGCCGAGCGTGATCCCCTCGCGGTCGATGCTGCGCTCACGCGGCTGGTCGCAGATGCGCAGTCGGATGTGAATCTGATGGATGCATCCCTTGAGTGCGCCCGTGCGGGCGTGACGACGGGTGAGTGGACCGGTGCCCTGCGGGGTGTCTTCGGCGAGTTCCGGGCACCGACCGGTGTCTCCGGTGCGGTCGGCTCCGGAGCGCGGACGGGCTTCGCCGAACTCCGCACAGCGGTTGCCGCCACGGGTGACGAACTCGGCCATCGACTCCGCATCCTCGTGGCGAAGCCGGGTCTCGACGGTCACTCGAATGGGGCGGAGCAAGTGTCCGTTGCCGCGCGCGATGCCGGATTCGAGGTGGTCTACCAGGGCATCCGGCTGACACCCGAGGAGATCGTGGCGGCCGCGGTCCAGGAGGACGTCGATTGCATCGGACTCTCGATCCTGTCCGGGTCGCACCTGCAGGTCGTGCCGCAGGTGCTCGATGGCCTGCGGGCTGCGGGACTCGACGATGTCCCGGTCATCCTCGGTGGGATCATTCCCGAGCAGGATGCCCGGTGGCTGACCGAAGCCGGCATCTCCGCGGTCTTCACCCCGAAGGACTACGACCTGGCCACCGTCATGGCCCGCGTACTTGATGTCATCAGGGAGAGCAGGAACCTCCCGCCAGTGTGAGACTTTGCCACGCCCGTCCACGAACAGGAGTCATGCATGTCACAGCAGTTGCGCGCACGCCGGTCCAACCTGGCGGTGCCGGGATCCAGTCCGAAGATGCTGGAGAAGGCCAAGGGCCTTCCTGCCGACCAGGTATTCATGGATATCGAGGATGCCGTGGCACCGTTGGCGAAGCCCGATGCCCGCAAGAATATCGTCGCGGCGCTGAACGAGGGTGGCTACGAGGGCAAGACCCGCGTCGTCCGCGTCAATGACTGGACGACGCAGTGGACTTACGCGGATGTCATCGAGGTCGTCGAGGGCGCGGGCGCGAACCTCGACTGCATCATGCTGCCGAAGGTTCAGACCGCCGACCAGATCGTCGCCCTCGACCTCCTGCTCACGCAGTTGGAGAAGTCGAACGGTCTCGAGGTCGGTCGGATCGGCATCGAGGCACAGATCGAGAACGCCAAGGGCCTCATCAACATCGATGCGATCGCTCAGGCATCCCCGCGCGTCGAGACGCTGATCTTCGGGCCGGCCGACTTCATGGCGAGCATCAACATGAAGTCCCTCGTGGTGGGGGAGCAGCCACCGGGGTACGACGTCGGCGACGCGTACCACTACATCCTCATGCGCATCCTGATGGCGGCCCGCGCCTACGACAAGCAGGCGATCGACGGCCCGTACCTGGCGATCAAGGACCTTGAGGGCTACCGTCGCGTGGCCGGTCGCAGTGCGGCGCTGGGCTTCGACGGCAAGTGGGTGCTGCATCCCGATCAGGTTGCAGCCGCCAATGAGGTGTTCTCGCCTCGCCAGGACGACTACGACCACTCCGAGATGATCCTCGATGCCTACGACTACTTCACGTCGGCCGCGGGCGGCGCCAAGGGTGCCGTCATGCTCGGTGACGAGATGATCGACGAGGCCTCCCGGAAGATGGCCCTCGTCGTCTCTGCCAAGGGTCGCGCGGCAGGCATGACCCGCACCACGACCTTCACCGCACCGGAGGCGTGAGATGGCACGTCTCGCCCAGACTGAGGGACTGACCGACGACCAGCGCGACATCCTCGCGGCGGTCAAGGAGTTCGTCGACAACGAAATCATCCCTGTTGCGAATGAGCTCGAGCATGCCGACGAGTACCCGCAGGCGATCGTCGATCAACTGAAGGAGATGGGCGTCTTCGGGCTGATGATCCCGGAGGAGTACGGCGGCCTCGGCGAGTCACTGCTGACCTACGCGCTCGTCGTCGAGGAGATCGCCCGCGGCTGGATGCCGGTCAGCGGTGTTATCAACACGCACTTCATCGTCGCGTACATGCTGATGCAGCACGGCACGCAGGCGCAGAAGGACTACTACCTGCCGCGCATGGCGACGGGTGAGGTGCGGGGCGCCTTCAGCATGTCGGAGCCGGGCTGCGGTTCGGATGTGGCGGCGATCACGAGCAAGGCCGTGCGCGATGGTGACGGCTGGGTGATGAACGGCGCGAAGATGTGGCTGACCAACGGTGGCTCGTCGACGCTGGTCGCTGTCCTCGTGCTCACGCCTGGTGAGGCGCCCGAGGGCGCCAGCGTCTACAAGAAGATGTCGACCTTCCTGGTGGAGAAGACACCGGGCTTCGGTGAGGTCCGCCCCGGCCTGACCATCCCCGGCAAGATCGAGAAGATGGGCTACAAGGGCGTCGATACGACCGAACTGGTCATGGACAACCTGCAGCTGAGCAACGACGACCTCCTCGGCGGCGAGCCGGGCAAGGGTTTCTACCAGATGATGGACGGCGTCGAGGTTGGTCGCGTCAATGTCGCTGCCCGTGCGTGCGGTCTGGCGATCCGCGCGTTCGAGCTCGGCGTGGAGTACGCCCAGCAGCGCGTCACGTTCGGCAAGATCATCGCCGAGCATCAGGCCGTCGCCTTCCGACTCGCCGACATGGCGGTCAAGGTCGAGGCGGCACACCAGATGATGGTGATGGCGGCGCGCAAGAAGGACTCCGGCGAGCGCAACGACATGGAAGCCGGCATGGCGAAGTACCTGGCGAGCGAGTACTGCAAGGAGGTCGTGGAGGACTCGTTCCGGATCCACGGCGGCTACGGATACTCCAAGGAGTACGAGATCGAGCGCCTCTACCGCGAGGCACCCATGCTGCTCATCGGCGAGGGCACCGCTGACATCCAGCGGATGATCATCGCCCGCCGGCTGCTCGAGGACTACAAGACCCGCTCGTGAGCCTCGACCGCGTGATCCCGTGTGCAGGTGCCGTCGTGTTCGACGCTGCGGGCCGTCTGCTTCTTGTGCGCCGTGCGAACCCTCCGGCCCAGGGGAGGTGGTCCATCCCCGGTGGTCGCGTTGAGGCGGGGGAGAGTCACGAGCAGGCCGTCGTTCGCGAGCTTCGCGAGGAGACGGGACTGGCCGGGACGGTGGTGCGCGAGGTGGGCACGATCGAGCGCGAAGCACCGGGCGGGGGCACCTACGTCATCCGTGACTTCGTGCTCCACGTGGACGACGCCGATGCCTTGGCTGCCGGCGACGATGCCAGCGAGGCGGCATGGTTCGACCCTGCGGAACTCTCATCGGTCGACACCAGCGACGGTCTTGTCGAGACACTGACGGAGTGGGGCTTGCTGGAGTCGGCCATGCCCGTCATCGACCTGACTCTTCTGGCCAGCGGTGACGCGGGCGAGATCGCGCGTCTGCGTTCGGCACTGCATGACTCGGGTTTCCTGTACGTGACGGGCCACGGCATCCCGGCGGAGAAGGTCGAGGGGATCTTCGCGATCGCGCGAGCGTTCTTCGGCCTGCCGCTGGATGAGCGGCTGGAGTTGGAGAACATCAACTCGCCGCAGTTCCGCGGCTACACCCATCTCGGCAACGAGTACACGAAGGGCGTGGCCGACCAGCGCGACCAGCTCGACGTCGGTCCCGAGCGCGAGGCCCTCGTCCTCACCGACAGCGACCCGCGGTACCTGCGAATGGTCGGCCCGAATCAATGGCCTGCCTCGCTGCCTGAACTGCGCATTGCCGTGCTTGACTGGTTCGAGGAAGCGCGCCGGGTCAGCCTGCAGATCCTGCGCGGCGTGGCGATGGCGCTTGGGCAGCCGGCCGACTTCTTCGACCCGTGGTTCGACGCCGACACTCATGACCACCTGAAGATCATTCGCTACCCCGGCTCGGCCGTCCGCAGCGGCGACCAAGGTGTCGGTGCCCACAACCCGGCACCTTCGTCGTGAACATCGGCGAGATGCTCGAGATCGTCTCCGGTGGCTACATGCGCGCCACCGTGCATCGCGTCATCAGCCCGGACACCACCGTCGACCGGATCTCGATCCCGTTCTTCCCCGCTCCGCGACTCGATGCCGTGGTTCCTCGTATTGACCTGCCTGCCGAACTGGCGGCGCAGGCCCGCGGTGTTGAGAACGACCCGGACAACCCGATGCTGCCAACCTACGGTGAGAACACCCTCAAGGGCTGGCTGCGGGCTCACCCGAAGGTCGCCGAGAAGTACTGGTCGGACGTTTAGGGGACAAACGCTCCTTGTCTCACCCACCCGAAGGTGCCTACGGTGGGAGACAGGGCGGGGCTGGGGGGATGGGATGGCTATGAG
>JAPLBU010000373.1 GCA_026392575.1 Actinomycetota bacterium
CTTGGGTGACTAGTCCCACGTCGGCGGATGTCTATTTCGCTGCTCCAAGCTCTGATGGCTTGTCGCCGATTGACCATTACACGGTGCCGTCGAGCCTGGTTGGGGGGACGGGGACACTGTCCGGTGCTGACGGTGGAAGAGTCCGCATCACGGGCCTGACGACCGGGACCACCTACACGTTCACGGTGACGGCAACGAACGGTGTCGGCACTTCGGCACCGTCCTGGCCCACCAATGCGGTCACGCCAGTGCTGCCGCCGGCCAATGACGACATCGAGAATGCGGTGGCCCTGGCTGCCGGCACGGTGAGCGCCACCGGTGACAACACCAATGCAACACTCCAGCAAGGTGAATACAACGGGTTTCGCTTCAGCGGCCCGCACACGGTGTGGTTCACGTGGACGGCGCCCGAGTCGTCAACAGGGACCGCCACGATCGACACCTGCGGTTCCGATTTTGATACGAACTTGGCGGTGTTCGCGGCGGGGACCTTCACGACTCCACTCGCCGAGAATGGCGACTCCTGCAATTTCACGAGTTTAGTCACGTTGCCGGTCACGCCGGGTACCAGCTACAGCATCCAGGTGAGTGGCGCCGGCGAAGAACAGTTTGGGGCTTTCGTGCTCAACTACTCCGTTGCTGGCGCCACGGTGCCGGGTGCGCCGGCGTCGGGTTTGGCGACCGGTGGTGCAGGGAGCGTCGACCTCGCGTGGACGGCTCCGCGGAGCAATGGTGGGGACACCGTGACCGACTACCGGATCGATGTGTCGGACGTATCGGCCGTAGGCCCGTTCACGACGCTCGTGGCGACGCAACCCGGCCTGTCGTACTCGGATACGGGTCTGGGTGACGGGGTGACCCGGTGGTACCGGGTGTATGCGATCAACGGGAAGGGCACGGGCGGCAGCTACCTCGCGCTGAGCGGCACCACCGCGATCCCAGTCGCACCGACTCCTGGTGGTGGTTCGTCCTCTCCGGCAGCCGATTCGGGCAGTGGATCGTCGGAGTCTGCGGTGGCGAAGGTGCCTGTGGTGGCTGCGCCGGTACGGCCGCAGGCGGCGACGGCGTTGATCCGCCAGACGGCGCGGATCAAGGCTCCGTCGAGCCGGCGGTTCGCAGTGGGCACTGACGTGGTGCTGGCGAAGAAGGCCGTTAAGACGAACGCTGGCGTCACGGTCCGCTGGAGTCGCGTCAAGGCGTCGAAGGGCATCTGCTCGGTGGCGACGGTGCGTGGCCGTGCGGTGGCGACGATGCTGAAGCCGGGCACGTGCACGGTGGTCGGCAAGGCTGCCGCTCCGTCGAGTGCGTACAGCGTGTTCCAGACGACCCGGACGTATCGCGTCCGCTAGTCGCTAGCTCGTCCGATGGGCCGGTCTCTCCGCTGGGGGGCGGGCCCATCGGCTTGTGGCCGGCCGTCGCTCGTGGGCGGGTTTGCCGTTGGGCTGATCAATATAGACTAGGATCTATATTGTGCGCTAGACCTGGGAGGTGTCTCAGATGAAGCAGGAGAAGCGGCCTGTGCCTGCGCAGGCACGCAGGTGGTCGGAGGTCAGGGATTCCAGTCGGCCCCGCGAGGAGAGCATCGCGGCTTACCGCGAGCAGCTCCTTGACGAGGTTCGCGCATACAGCCTTCGGGAGGTGCGCGAGGAGGCCGGACTCACGCAGATCCAGTTGGCCGAGCGCATGAACGTCACGCAACCCTCGGTATCCGCACTCGAGCGAGGCGAGATGGACAAGGCTGGGCTGGTGACCATCAAGGCCTATGTCGAGGCGCTCGGGGGCACGGTGCAGATCGTGGCCCGGTTCGGCGATCGGCACGTTGTCATCGGCTGACCCCGCTTTCGGCGACCGGTGTCCGCGCCGAAATGTCTAGCGGCTAGACGACAGCGCGTACGTCGGCTCGCGGCGCTTGACCGCTGCGATCACCCGGTACGTGATCGGCAGCAACACGACCTCGAGCAGGGTCTTGTAGACGTAGCCGACGAGCACGTAGTTCCAGAACTCGGAGCCGGTGATGATGCCGTAGAACGCGATGGTGCAGAAGACGAGCGTGTCGGCGAACTCGCCGACAGCAGTGGAGCCGATCAGGCGCAGCCACAGGGCCTTCTCCTTGGTGCGCTCCTTGATCTTCACCAGCACGTAGGCATTGAGCAGCTGGCCGACGAGGAAGCCGCAGACGCTGGCCAGCACGATGCGCGGGACGAAGCCGAGAACTGCTTCGTACGCCTCCTGATTGGGCCAGTCGGCGGCGGGTGGAGACAGTTGCACCAGCCAGAACGTGATGGCGGCGAGGATCGACATGGCGAAGCCCAGCAGGATCGCCTTGCGGGCGGCCTTGAGCCCGTAGACCTCGCTGAGGAC
>JAPLBU010000183.1 GCA_026392575.1 Actinomycetota bacterium
CCGCGATGACGGCTGTGAACGCGAAGAAGGCGATCGAGACGAAGGACTGGATCGCTGGATTGCGGATGAAGCCCAGCACCAGGACCGACACGGCCACGAAGATGAAGAACTCGGCGACGGTGAAGCGCGAGTCAATGAAGTCGCGGGCCAACGCCTTGGCCGGCCCCTTGTCGCGGGCCGGCAGGTAGCGCTCGTCGCCGGCCATCATCGCGGCGCGGGATCGGGTGCGGTCGTCGCGCTCCCGCTCGCGGGCGGCCTTCCTGGCCGCCTTGGGATCCTTGGGGATCTTCAGCTGGTTCTTCCGGGCGGCTTCCGCCTCACGGCGCGACGGAGTCGGCCGGCCCTTGGCCGAGCGTGGATCGTGCTCGTCGGTGGCCGGGGCGAGCGGCTCGTCTGCGGCGGGGGATTGCTTTCTTCCGAACATGATCCGCGAGCCTAGTCGGTGCGGTCCGCGGCGCATCCGCTTAGGCTGGAGGTTCCAGTGGCACGAAGAAGGGGAACTCCATGGGTCTGTGGCAGCGCTTCACGTTGATCTTCAAGTCCAAGGCGAACAAGGCGCTGGACAAGGCGGAGGATCCCCGCGAGACCCTGGACTACTCCTACGAGAAGCAGCTGGAGCTGCTGCAGAAGGTTCGGCGCGGGGTGGCTGACGTCGCCACGAGCCGTAAGCGTCTGGAACTGCAGATCCAGGGACTGGCGCAGCAGGAGGCCAAGCTCGAGGAGCAGGCACGCGCCGCCCTGGCCGGTGGCCGTGAGGACCTGGCCCGTGAGGCCCTGACCCGGCGCAGCGGCCTGCATCAGCAGATCGCCGACCTCCAGACCCAGCTCGCCACCCTCCAGGACCAGGAGGAGAAGCTGACCGTCGCGGCGCAGCAGCTGCAGTCGAAGGTCGAGGCGTTCCGCACGAAGAAGGAGACCATCAAGGCCACCTACTCGGCGGCCGAGGCGACCACCAAGATCAACGAGGCGTTCGCGGGCATCTCCGATGAGCTCGGTGACGTCGGCCTCGCCGTACAGCGTGCTGAGGACAAGACGGCGCAGATGCAGGCGCGTGCGGGTGCGATCGATGAGCTCGTCGCCTCGGGTGCACTCAGCGATGTGAGCGGGATGGGCAAGGACAACATCACGGTCGAGCTCGAGCGGATGGCCAGTGAGAACGACGTCAACGCCCAACTTGAGGCGATGAAGCGCGAGCTCGCACCCGGCGCGGAGACCCCCCAGATCGAGAACTAGACAAAGCATGGCGCGCACCCGATACGGCACCGACCGTGGACTCTCGGCACGGATGGCCGGCACGATGTTCGGCATCGGCCTGCTCTACGTCATCCTCGCGGGCGTCCTGATCTCCTTCGGAATGAACGCTTTCTTCGTCATTGGGATCAGCGGGGCGCTCGTCTGCGGTCAATGGTGGTTCTCCGACTCGATGGCGATGTCGGCGATGCGCGCGGTCGTCGTGACGCCGGAGCAGGCACCGCAGTTGCATGCGGTGGTGGATCGCATCTGTGCGTTGGCGGACATGCCCAAGCCGCGCGTGGGCATCGCCGACAGTGATGTCCCGAATGCCTTCGCGACGGGCCGCTCCCAGAAGCGCGCGGTCATCGTGGTGACGACAGGCCTGCTGAAGCGACTCGATCAGGAGGAGCTGGAAGGAGTCCTGGCGCACGAGCTGTCGCATGTCGCGCACCGCGATGTGACGGTGATGGCCGTTGCCTCGTTCACGGCGATCATCGCCGGCTTCATGATGCGAAGTGCCATGTGGGGGTCGCTGGGCCGTAACCGTGACAGCAACATGGCGCTCATGGTCATGGTCGTGACGATCGTCAGCGTCGTCGTGTACTTCCTCTCCTACATCCTCATGCGCGCGCTCTCGCGCTATCGCGAGCTCGGTGCTGACCGCGGTGCCGCGCTGCTCACGGGCCGGCCGTCGGCGCTGGCTGCCGCGCTGCAGAAGATCTCGGGGGAGATGGCTGTTATCCCAACCCGTGACCTGAGGCAGATGGAGCCGGTCAGCTCTTTCGCCTTCGCGCCGGCTCTCTCTGGTGGTCGCGGCTTCAGCATGGGATCGCTGATGTCCACGCACCCCTCACTCGAGAAGCGGCTCGAGCAGCTTGCGCGCATCTCGGCCGAGCTGGGCGAGCGCTAGCCGGTGGGCTTCCTCGACGCGATCCTCGGCCGCCGCAAGGCTGCTGCCCCCGACCTCGATGCCCTCTTCGCCCTGCCATCGGCTGCCATCTCCCTGCAGGTCAGCCTCGACATGCTGCCGACGGGTCGTGGGTCCGTCGCCTTCCGCACGCCCGAGGGCCGGGCGTTCGCCGACATCGAGGCCGATGTGCGCCGGCTCCTGGACTCCGATGGTGGTCCGCCCGTCACGACGCAGACCGATGAGTTCGGCTTCACCTGGCTGGTCGTGGAGAGTGAACCCGCCGACCTGCCGACCATCGTCAACGACCTGCATGCGGTCAACAGCTCGCTCGTCGATGCCGGATTCGGGCCGCAGCTGCTGTGCTCCCTGGTGTCCTTCCGTGATCCGGTCGGAGCGCCGCTGGCGATGGTCTATCTGTTCAAGCGCGGCACCTTCTACCCGTTCGCACCGCTGGGCGAGGCGTCAGAACAGCGGCGGGACAACGTGCTCGAACTGCGCGTCCGTGACCTGCTTGCGCACGAACTGCCACTGGAGTCGGATATGACCCGATGGTTCGCGGTGTGGGGTGCACCCGGCCTGTAGCCGGGTCGCCGTCAGTCCTTTGTGGCGACGACGCCGGGGAGCGCGAGCATTCGGTCGAGTGCGATGCGGGCCCAGTGCGCGGTGTCGGGGTCGACGTCGATGCGATTGACGACGGTGCCGGCGACGAGCGACTCCAGCACCCACACGAGATGAGGCAGGTCGATGCGGTTCATCGTCGAGCAGTAGCAGACGGTGCGGTCGAGGTAGACGATCTCCTTGTCGGGATTGGCGAGGGCCAGTCGCTTGACGAGGTTGAGCTCGGTGCCGATCGCCCAGGCCGTGCCGGGTGCCGCCGCAGTGACCGTGGCGATGATCTTCTCCGTTGAGCCGGCCTCGTCGGCCTTCTCGACCACCTCGTACGCGCACTCCGGGTGCACGATCACGTTCACGCCCGGCACGCGCTCGCGGACCTCGTCGACGCAGTCCGGGGTGAAGCGCCCATGTACCGAGCAGTGGCCCTTCCACAGGATCATCCGTGCATCCTGCAGTTGCTGCTGGGTCAGTCCGCCGTTCGGCCTGTTGGGGTTGTAGACGACGCAGTCGTCGAGTGACAGTCCGAGATCGCGCACGGCGGTGTTGCGGCCGAGGTGCTGATCGGGGAGGAACAGGACCTTCTCGCCCTGCTCGAAGGCCCACGCGAGGCTGCGCTCGGCGTTGCTTGACGTGCAGACGGCACCGCCGTGCCGGCCGGTGAAGGCCTTGATGGCGGCGGTCGAGTTCATGTAGGTGATGGGCACCGTGACGTCGGCAACGCCGGCTGCCTCGAGTGCGGCCCAGCAGTCCTCGACCTGCGCGATGCCGGCCATGTCGGCCATGGAGCAGCCGGCGGCCAGGTCCGGGAGGATCACCTGCTGGCTGGCAGCAGTGAGGATGTCGTCGCTCTCGGCCATGAAGTGCACGCCGGCGAAGACGATGAACTCAGCCTCCGGATGGGCGGCCGCCTGCTGGGCGAGCTTGAAGGAGTCGCCGGTGACGTCGGCGAAGGCGATGACCTCGTCGCGCTGGTAGTGATGGCCGAGGACGAAGACCCGGTCACCGAGCGCGGCCTTGGCGACGCGGGCCCGTTGGACCAGGCTCGGGTCGGACGCGGCTGGCAGGTCGCCGGGGCAATCGACGCCCTTCTCGCTGCCGGCGTCTGACTGGTGTCCGAGCAGGAGCAGCGCCAGCGGAGTCGGCTGTGGCTCAGTGAAGGTGTCACCCATGGCGAAAGTGTGGCACGCGCCCCTACTCGCGCTTCCCGTGGACATGTGAGAGCGTTGGGAATACATCGGACCCGGATCGGGTTCCCCGAGACAACCGAAGCCACCCCCGTGGATGACTTTTCCCGGGAGTACCGAAAGGGACCGCATCATGTCGGCAGACACCACGACCACCGAAGCCCCCGTGACCGACGGCATCCAGCTGACCGAGGTCGCTGCGTCCAAGGTCAAGTCCCTGCTCGAGTCCGAGGGTCGCGACGACCTCGCCCTGCGCGTAGCCGTCCAGCCGGGTGGCTGCTCGGGCCTTCGTTACCAGCTCTTCTTCGACGACCGCAGCCTCGACGGCGACGTCGTGCATGACTTCGGTGGCGTCGGCGTGGTCACCGACCGCATGAGCACCCCGTACCTGAGCGGTGCCACCATCGACTTCGTCGACACGATCGAGAAGCAGGGCTTCAC
>JAPLBU010000386.1 GCA_026392575.1 Actinomycetota bacterium
CCATCCCCAGAGCGTCCGGTAGAGAGTCATCCCGGTCGCGTTCGCCCCCCGCCAATCCCCACGTGTCAGGTCACACGCCGACCAGTTCAGGTTCGGAGCCGGCCGCGGATCGAACTTCCCCGTCTCCGGATTGATCGTGGGGCAGGGAACATCAGCCGACGCGGGGATCTCACCGCGCCTGGGACACGCCTTGACGGGCACCGACAGCGTCCCGCCCGTCAGTTGCCAGCCGTCGGGCAGCAACCCGAAGTACCACCCCTTGATCCCAGTGCCGAGGACTCCCGTGTCACTGCAGTAAACAAACGCGCCGAACAGGCTCGCGCCGTCCAGGTTCGCGCCGTTCAGGTTCGCGCCGGTCAGGTCCGCGCCGACCAGGCTCGCTTCGGCCAGGTTCGCGCCGGACAGGTTCGCCCCTGCGAGTCTCCCGAATCTCAGTGGCGCGCGGTACAGGTTCGCGCCGGACAGGTCGCAGCCAGACAAGTCGTTGTACTGGGAGCCGTACGGGAGGCCCGGGGACACTTGTCCATTGGGAGCCACCGTGGGGCAATCCACCGCCGACGCGGTCGGCGCGACCGCGAGGCTCACCCCGCCCGCCACCATCACTGCCGCCGCCGTCGCGGCCAGAATTCTTCGTATACGCATGTAGAAGCCCTCCTCAGAACCAGTGCCCTGCACCGGCCCCCATGGGCGCGATTCCGCACTAGACCACGCGGTGGGTGGGCGCGCAAATGAGACCTAGGGTTTTCCCTAGGTCACGACACACATGGCTCAGGCACGTTCTCCGGCCGAGCGGTGACGAGTGCCCCACCGGCGGTGACGGCGGTGTCCACCCGTCAATTGCGCGGTCGTGGCAGATACCCGTTTGGTCAGGAGGCGTTGCGGTCGAACACCATGCGCAGGCCGAGCAGTGTCAGGTCCGGCTCGTGGTGCGTGATTCGCCGCGACTCGGGCACGACGATCGGCGCGAGCCCACCCGTAGCCACCACGGCCGTGACCTCTCCAAGCTCGGCGGTGATGCGGTCGACGAGGCCGTCGACCTGGCCGGCGAAGCCGTAGAGCGCGCCCGACTGCAGGGCCTCGACCGTGTTCTTGCCGATGGCCGAGCGCGGGCGGACGAGCTCGACCTTGCGGAGCTGGGCCGCGCGCTGCGCGAGGGCGTCGATGGAGATCTCGATGCCGGGCGCGAGGGCGCCGCCGAGGAACTCGCCCTTGGCCGAGACGACGTCGAGGTTGGTCGAGGTGCCGAAGTCGACGACGATGCACGGACCGCCGAACAGGTGGTGCGCCGCGATCGTGTTGACGATGCGGTCGGCGCCCACCTCCTTGGGGTTGTCCGTGAGGACGGGGACACCGGTCTTGGTGCCGGGCTCGACGATTACGGTGTCAACGTCGGCGAAGTAGCGCGCGAGCATGACGCGCATCTCGCGCAGCACGGCCGGGACGGTGCTGCACAGCGCGATGCCCGTGACGGGGTCCTGGTCGGCGAGCAGGCCGCGGTAGGTCAGGGCCATCTCGTCGGCGGTCGTGCGGGCATCGGTCTTGATGCGCCACGACGACACGAGATTGTCGCCGTCGTACATGCCGAGGACGGTGTTGGTGTTGCCTACGTCGATCGCGAGCAGCACTACGACTCCTGACGGAGGTCGGCACCGATGTCGAGCACCGGGGCGGAATGGGTGAGGGCTCCGACGGCAAGGTAGTCGACCCCCGTACCGGCGACCGCGGCGGCCACCGGTAGGGACAGACCGCCCGACGCCTCGAGTCGGGCGCGACCTGCGGTGACGCGGACCGCCTCACGCATGTCGTCCACAGAGAAGTTGTCGAGCAGGACGAGATCGGCACCGGCCTGGAGGACCTCCTCGAGTTGGACCAGCGAGTCGACCTCGACCTCGACGTCGACGCTGGGGAACTCGCGCCGAACCGCATCGAACGCAGCCGCGACGCCCCCGGCAGCCACAACGTGGTTGTCCTTGACCAGTGCCGCGTCGGACAGCGACATGCGGTGGTTGACTCCCCCGCCGCAGCGCACGGCGTACTTCTCCAACCGGCGCATGCCGGGCGTGGTCTTGCGGGTGTCTCGGATCGCAGCACCACTGCCGGC
>JAPLBU010000412.1 GCA_026392575.1 Actinomycetota bacterium
AGCGACTCGCTGCACTCGGCAGTCGTGGAGATCATCGTGCGCAAGGGCGCCCGCTGCCGATACACGACCATCCAGAACTGGTCCAACAACGTCTACAACCTCGTGACCAAGCGGGCCATTGCTCAGGCTGGCGCGACGATGGAATGGGTCGACGGCAACCTTGGGTCCAAGGTGACGATGAAGTACCCGGCCGTGTGGTTGACGGGCGAGTACGCCAAGGGCGAGACCCTGTCGATCGCGTTCGCCGGCGAGGGACAGCACCAGGATGCCGGAGCGAAGATGGTGCATGCGGCGCCCAACACGTCGTCCAACATCATCTCCAAGTCGGTTGCACGTGGTGGAGGCCGCACCTCGTACCGCGGCCTCGTCCAGATCCTCGAGGGCGCGCACAACTCCAAGAGCACCGTGAAGTGCGATGCCCTGCTGGTCGACGACATCTCGCGCTCCGACACGTATCCGTACATTGACGTGCGCGAGGACGACGTGTCCATGGGCCACGAGGCGACGGTCTCGAAGATCAGCGCGGAGCAGCTCTTCTACCTGATGTCGCGGGGGCTCACGGAGGACGAGGCGATGGCGATGATCGTTCGCGGCTTCATCGAGCCCATCGCTCGCGAGCTGCCAATGGAATACGCCCTCGAGCTCAACCGACTGATCGAACTGCAGATGGAAGGGGCCGTCGGGTGACCGTGCTCGAGGCACCTCCGCTCGACCATTCGCCACGCGTGGCCTCAGCCGATGTCGAGGCCTTCGCCGTGCCCACGGGCCGCGAGGAGGAATGGCGTTTTGCGCCGACGGACGAACTGGTTCGGTTCATGACTCATGACCCCGAAGCCGGCACGCTGACTGCGCTGAGCGTCGGGCACGTCAGCGTTGTGGACATGGCTGATGCTCCGGCAACGAAATGGCTGCCCACGGATCGACCGTCCGCGGTCGCCCGCGCCGGCGCACGCTCGGCCGTCATCGTTCGAATTGCCGACGACGAGATCGTCGACGAGCCGATCGTCGTCGAGCTCCGCGGCACCGCAGCAATGAACTACGGCTACGTCGACGTCACCATCGGCCGACATGCTCGCGCCACTGTCGTCATCGTGCACGACGCGTCGGTTGACGTGAGCGGCTCCATCGTCACGCACGTGGGGGAGGGCGCGAACCTCACCATGCTGTCCATCATCGACGGACCGCCAGATGCCGTCCACCTGTGGCAGTGGCACGCGCGGATCGGACGGGACGCCACATTTGTGGGGTCGGTCGTGACGATCGGTGGACGAATCGTGCGCATCCTGCCGTCAGTCTCCTATGACGCACCGGGTGGATCTGCTGACCTGCTCGGCGCCTTCCTGGCCGACGCAGGCCAGTACCTCGAGCACCGGATCTTCATCGACCATGATCAGCCGCACTGCTCGAGCAACGTCATCTACAAGGGCGCGCTCTCCGGTGCCGGCTCGCACACGGTGTGGATCGGCGACGTGCTGGTGCGCCGCGGTGCGACCGGTATCGACACCTACGAGATGAACCGCAACCTCCTGCTCGACGACGGTCCGCGGGCCGACTCGGTGCCGAACCTCGAGCTGGAGACGGGCGACATCGTCAGCGCGGGCCATGCCAGTGCCACCGGGAAGTTCGACGACGAGCAGCTCTTCTACCTGCAGGCCCGCGGCATCCCTGAGCGCATCGCGCGCCAGCTTGTCGTGCGTGGATTCTTCGCGGACATCCTCGCGCGGATCCCATCGGTGGAGTGGCGCCATCTCGTGCTCGGTCGAATCGGACAGCGTCTCGGGATGGATCTCGATGTGCCGGACGACGGCGCGAGTGAGGTGGCCTCGTGACCGAGTACGTCGACGCGTGCCTGCTGGCGGAGGTTGCTCCGCGGACGGCCAAGCGCGTAATGGTGAGTGGGCGGGCCATCGCGGTGGTGAACGCCGATGAGGGCGTGTTCGCGATCGATGACCGCTGCTCGCATGCTGACGTGTCACTGGCCGAGGGCGAGGTTGACGGCTGCGCCATCGAGTGCTGGCTGCACGGTTCGGCCTTCGACCTTCGGACGGGAACTCCGCTCAGCCCACCGGCCATCGCTCCCGTACCGACCTACCCC
>JAPLBU010000030.1:0-1015 GCA_026392575.1 Actinomycetota bacterium
CCACCTTGGACACTCGGCTCTCTCCTCCACCAGTGACGACCTCGACAGCCGTCACGGTAGAGAGAATCGATGTTCAAGGTGGGGCCAAATCAAGCAAGCGCTATGCCCCCAACTGGGGCCAAATCAGACGAGCGTTCTCAGTTGGTATGGGGACGATCTCGAACGCGCGCCGTGTGCTGGGTGCAGCGCTCGCCTGGGAGGTGCGCGAGGGCCGGCTGGGCGTGAACCCGGCGACGCACGTGAGGATCGAGTCGAGCAAGGCGCGGCGGGCGGCGATGCAGACCGTCGACCCCGTGCTGCTGCCGTCCTGGTCTGAGTTCGCGACGCTGGTCGAAACTCCGGAGGACGAGCACGACCGCCTCCTCATCGCGTTGCTCGGCTGGTGCGGTCTTCGCTGGAGCGAGGGCGTCAGCCTGCACGAGCAGGCTGTGTGGCGGGACCGGCCCCAGATCACGATTGACCGCGTGCTCGTTCGACGCACGCAGAAGGAGGTCGACGCCGACACCGGCATGGGCCTGCACCTGCTGGAGAACAACTACTGGCAACAGGAGCCGCCGAAGGCCGGGGTGACCGCCACCGTGCCGCTGCCTCGGCCCCTGTGGCGGCGGTTAGTCATCCTCGCCGACCAGAGGCTGCGTGACGAACCTATGCCCATGCCGGCGGGCCGTCTGCTCTTCCGCCGGCCGGTCATCTCGCCTGGCTTCACCAACAGCATCGGCGTCCTTGACAACAACAACTTCCACCGAGACGTGTGGAACGCTGCTCGCGAGGCAGCGGGTCTCGTCGGCGACACGTCTCTGCCCGCGCTTGATCCGCGACGCCACGCGATGAAGATCAAGGACCTGCGCGCCTTCTCTGCGTCGGTGCTGCTCGACAGCGGGAGCAGCCTGACCGAGGCTGCGCTGCTGCTGCGACATGCAGACAAGAAGACGACAGAGAGGCACTACGCCCGGGCGATGCAGGAGCGGGCGCATGACCGCGCAATGCGGGACGTGCAGATCGACAGGGGAGCGAG
>JAPLBU010000030.1:1032-6520 GCA_026392575.1 Actinomycetota bacterium
TAGGGGGGCGAGCCTGCCCGAGCGGCTGGACGCCCTGTGGGACGCGTGGGTTCAGGCGTTCCCGAACGTCATCCCGCGGCTCGGGATGGACTGGAACAACGTCACCGACCTCGACGCTCGACGTCGGATGAGCTGATGCGGGAGGCTCCCCGCATGCCCGCCCTTGACGTGGGGACTAGAATTCTGGTCATGACGGTCACATCTCTGGCAAACGTCAAGGCCCAGTTGTCGGCATTCGTCGAGTCCGTGTCGACCACTCACGAACGCGTCGTGATCACCCGTAATGGTGAGCCGGCCGCGGTCCTCATCTCCCCAGAGGATCTGGAGGCCCTGGAGGAGACGATCGCGATCCTGTCGGATCCTCTGGCGATGGCAGACATCGAGGAGGCCCGGCGGGCCATCGCCGAGGGTGATCTCGCCGACCAGGCCGACATCACGATGCGTCAGGGTTCGTGACCTACCGGATCAAGGTCGCGCCGCCGGCACGACGCGCACTCGAGAACGACTTGCCTGAGCACGTGGCAGCGGCAGCCTGGGAGTTCATCACTGGCGCCCTGGCGGACAACCCTCAGCGCGTCGGAAAGCCACTGCTGGGCGAGCTTGCCGGCTTCTGGGCTGCTCGGCGCGGCCAGTATCGCGTCGTGTACACGATCCACGACGAGATCGTCACCGTCACTATCGTGCGCGTCGCGCACCGTCGGGACGCCTACCGGTGATGAGCCCGACGCTCGATGTGTGTCGCCAACTATAGCAAAGATTGCTATGCTCTCGAGATGGATCGGCCCAGCATCCTTCGCGACGTCATGTCGCGTACTGGCATGACGCAGTCGAACTTGTCGGTGCTCAGCGGGGTTAAGCAACCGAGCCTGAGCCAGATGCTGCACGGCCGGATCGTCATGAGCGACGACATGCTCGATCGATTGCTGTCGTGCATGGGGTATCGCCTTGAGGTGGTGCGCAGGCCAGTGCCGGTGAGCCTTGACCACTCGAGTGAGCGGCGCTGGAGGATGCACCAGCCGTTGGTCTCGCAGTTGTCGCCAGACTCCTTGCGGTATTGGGGGCCGGTCCTCACTCGCAACCTGGAGCGGCTGAGGCGGTCCACCCGCGGCGATCCGCACACGCGAAATATCGACCGGTGGGGCGACCTCGTCTCATCCGGGGACATTCGGGGGATTCGCCGCGTGATGACCGGGCTCGACACTGACTCCATCCAGATGCGTGAGGTCTCACCCTTCGGCGGACTGCTTCCCGACGGCGAGCGTAAGCGCGTGCTCACGGACGTTCAGCATTGAACCCTGAACACCTCACTCGGCTGCCCGGTGTCGAACGTCACGGGAGGAGGTCCAGGTACTGGTAACGGGCCTTCATCGCGTGGATCACCAGTTCACGGCCGCTATCGAAGCGGAGCACGACCAACTCGAGCAGTCGGCCCGACGAGTCGAATCCGAGACGGAACTGCCGAGCGGGGCTCTCCTCATCGAGTTCGGAAAGATACACAGGATTCGTCGCGGCCTGTGCGGCGCTTTCGGCATTGATACCGTGTTTGAGTGCGGAGGCATGAACCTCCACTATGCGGCGCCAAGCCATGCGCGAACCGCTTCCCTGATTGCCTCGGAGCGACTCACGTGCTCCTTTTCGGCGCGCTGGGCCAACGCCTGCAGAAGAGCCGCATCCATGCGCACCGGCACAACGGAACCGGGTCCGTCACCGACCGGCTGACGACCGCGTTTGCGCAGTCGTTCCACCGGGTAGCCGGCCTCGGCCTCGCCCGCCCAGGCCTCAATCATCTCCTCGGTTACGGGGACGCCGTCGATCGTCTCACCAGACATGCGCTAATCGTAATACGAAAATGATGTGGAGTCACTTAACCTGCCAATTTGCGGTGGGACCAGCCATGGCGAGGATAGTGAGTGGCGACCTTCCGATCTTCGCCGGATCTCGGCCAGTTATCCACAGATTGTGCGTGTGTGAAAGGGCAGAGAATAGGGCAGAACTTCTTTGCCTGCTGATTGGGTAGGAAAGGTCGGCGCCGAAAGTCGTTGCGCTGGAGGGGGTTTCGAGTGGCCAGGGGCGGGGTCGAACCGCCGACCTTCCGATTTTCAGTCGGACGCTCGTACCAACTGAGCTACCTGGCCGTCTGCCCGTGTCCTTCGGCTTCCTGCGATCTTCGTGAGGAAGACGTGGGTGTCTGGACTCGAGCAAACAGATATTAGCGGCTGAGCCTCGCTGAGCGCCGCTGGGGGCAGTCAGCACTCAGCGCGCAATCGCCCCACCCCAGGGGAATGATGGTCAGGAAGGGGTGGTGACCATGAGAAGCACTCTGGTCAAGCAACGGGGAATCACAATCGCATTCGCGCTGGTGGTGACGGGGGGACTGCTGGCACCGCTGGCTCCGGCCCAGGCCGCTGACCAGACGACCTACGCGTCCGCGACGTCCACGGCGCAGGCCGCCATCGAGGCGGCGGTCGCTGGGGGGAGTGTCGACTCGATCACGATCGGCCTCACGGATGCCAACGGGCTGATCTGGACGAGTTCCGCCGGACGCGTGACCTCGACCATCAGTGCTCCGACCGCGACCACGATGTTCGGGATCGGCTCGGTCACCAAGGTCATCACGACCGCCGCCGTCATGCAGCTGGTGGATCAGGGGAGGATCGGCCTCGATCAGCCGGTTGTCAGCTACCTGCCGAGCTTCACGATGCTGTCACCGCAGTACCGGCAGATCACCGTGCGCATGCTGCTCAACCACAGTGCCGGGTTCCCGGGCGCGGACTACGCGAACGGCTTCACGACCAGCCCGTTCCCCGGCTACGCCAAGCAGGCCATCAACACGCTTTCGCACAGCACGCTGAAGACCACTCCCGGCGCCTTGAGCGTGTATTGCAATGACTGCTTCACCGTTGCAGGTGAGGTCGTGGCCGCGGTGAGCGGAATGCCGTTCACGACATACGTCGAACGGAACCTCCTGCAGCCGCTCGGGATGGAGAAGTCGACATTCATCACGAAGGCGATGCCCGCGTTGGGCACCGTCGCCCGCACGTTCGATGACGGTGTCATGCGTCCGCAGGAGGTCACCAACGTCTATGCCTCGGGCGGCCTGCTATCGACGCCGGCGGACATGAGCGCCTTCGCGCGCATGTTCTTGAACAAGGGCAAGGTCGGCGCAACGTCGGTGCTGACCCCGCAATCCGTGGAGCAGATGGGCCACGACCAGATTGCGACCACGCTGGATCCCGGCACCGATCCCTATCTGATCTATGGGCTGGGCTGGGACTCCGTGAGCAATGCCACGCTGCGGTTCGAAGGGGTCCGCGGATGGAGCAAGAACGGCGCGACCGGCGACTACCACGCCGATTTCGTCCTGGCTCCTGACGCCGGTCTTGCCGTGTTCGCCTCTGCGGCGGGCGAGCAGCCCGGCATCGACGGCGTCCCCTCGCGCATCGCTGAAGCCCTGCTCGTCGACGCGTTGCGCGCCCAGGGCGCCATCGGAGCTCGTTCGCTGGCGGTCAATGCGCCAGGGGTGGCGACTCCTACGGAGGACGACGTCAACGCAATGCTGGGCACCTATCTGGCCTCCGCCGGCGGCAGCATGCGCGTCACGGCGACGGGGCAGGCCGGTGTGCTGCAGGTGAGCAAGCTGGCCGCAGGCGCCTGGTTGCCGTTGGAGCAGGTCTCCTTCAGAGCAGACGGCTCCTGGTGGCCGACGAACTCGGCGGCGCACTCCTGGTTCTCGTCGTTGGGCTGGGCCCGCAACTACCTCGTGCAGTCCATCCGTTCGGGTGATCAGGTGGCGAGCTTCGTTGTCGCGGAACGCGTCCTGCCGAGTGGTCCCACCGCCGCCGCGTGGAGCAAGCGCATGGGGGTGTGGCTCAACGTCAACGAGCGTGTCGACTCGCTCAGCTGGAGTTCCCCGGCGACGCTGATGTCGCGGATCCCGGGAACTCCGGGTTACATCGACATGGGCGGCACTGCCCTTGACGCGCACAGCAGGATTGCCACGGTGTTCGCTCAGGTTCCGGTGAACAACGGTCGCGATCAGAACGACGCTGTACCGCTCGCCGGCGGCCTGCTGCGTTCGGGATACGAGGTCTACCGTTCGGCTGCCACAGTCCCCGCACTGGCGAGTGGCAGCACGACGATCACCATCGGGGCCGACGGCTATGGCGAATGGGTTCGATTGCCGAAGGCCGGCAGGGTGACGGTGGCAGGCGCTGAAGGCTGGCACGGGTCTGCCCCCGCTTTGGTTGACTCGCGGGGTGGGGTGGTTCAGGCCGCTTTCGCGACCGTGTGGTGAATCGTCTCAAACTCGATGGGCGTGAGCTTTCCCAGGGCACGCTGCCGGCGGCGACGGTGGTAGGTCCGCTCGATCCAGTGGACAATCGCGAGGCGTAGCTCCTCGCGGGTGGTCCACTGCTTGCGGTTCAGGACGTTCTTTTGCAGCAGGGAGAAGAACGACTCCATGGCCGCGTTGTCGCCGGCCGAGGACACCCTGCCCATCGAGCCGCGCAGGTTGTTGTTGGCCAGCATGCGGGTGAACTTCTTGGAACGAAATTGACTGCCTCTGTCCGAGTGAACAATGGTTCCGGCGGGTCGGCCGCGCAGGATGATCGCCATGCGCAGCGCGTTGACGGCCAGCGATGCCTTCATCCGGGAGTCGATCGAGTAGCCGACGATCCGGTTGGAATGACAGTCCTTGATCGCGCACAGGTAGACCTTCCCCTCCGCGGTCCAGTGCTCGGTGATGTCGACCAGCCACAGCACGTCGGGCGCGTCCGCGGTGAAGTCCCGGTTGACCAGGTCGTCGTGGACCGCGGGCCCGGCCTTCTTCCCCGAGCCCCGCTTCTTGACGATCACCGACACGATCCCCTGCAGCGCACACAGCCGCTGCACGCGGTTCTCACTGGCCGTGAGGCCCTTCTCATGGACCAGTTCATCGGCGATGAGCCGGTACCCGAACTCCGGGTCGTCGGCGTGCACGTCGTACGCGGCGTTGATCAGGTGCGCGTCGTCCCAGTCCCGCCGGCAGACGGGGTCCTTCCGCCACGCGTGATACGCCTGCGTGGAGAAGCCCAGCACCCGGCACGTCACCGTGACCGGGATCCCCTCGCCGGCGAGTTCGCCGACCAGGGGATACATCATTTTGGGTTGACGCCCCGTCCCAGATACACCGCCGCCCGACGTAGGACCTCGTTCTCCTGCTCCAGCAGGCGGATCCTCTTCTTCGCCTCGCGCAGCTCGGCGGTCTCAGCCTGCGTCGCACCGGGCCGGCGACCCTCCTCGACATCGTCGAGCTTCAGCCAGCGCTGCAGACAAGACTCGGAGATCCCGAAGTCACGGGCGACCTGGGCGATCGGGGCATCGGACTGGCGGGCGACCGCGACCACGTCACGGCGAAACTCCAACGGGAACGCTTTCGGCATGGCCGACATCCTTCCAGCGAGGACGAAATCCTCACAGGCTAGGAGTCAACCGAAGTCTGGGCAGACCC
>JAPLBU010000251.1 GCA_026392575.1 Actinomycetota bacterium
CGAAGACCCCGATCAGCCCGATCCCCAGCCAGCCCAGGCTCCAGGCCAGCGCCGAGACGACAAGGGTCACCACGAAGGTGGGGCCGGGGTGGCACGCGCGCGCCAGGGAGCGGATCATCCGGGCCACCGTAGCCGGGTGGGCGAGCGGCCCTGCCACATGTGGGCGACAATGCCGTCATGCCCTCACCCGAATCCCTCAGCACCCTTGACTTCGTTGACAACCATGGCAAGACGGTCTCGCTGGCCGACTACGCCGGCAAGCCCCTCCTGATCGTGAACACCGCGAGCAAGTGCGGCTTCACCCCGCAGTACGACGGATTGCAGAAGCTGCACGAGGAGTTCGGCCCCCAGGGCCTGGTCGTCCTCGGCTTCCCGTGCGATCAGTTCGCGCACCAGGAGCCCGGGAGTGACTCCGACATCGAGGAGTTCTGCCGCCTGAACCACGGAGTGACCTTCCCGCTGTCCACCAAGGTCGACGTCAACGGCAAGGACGCGCATCCGGTGTTCGTCTTCCTGAAGGAGCACGCCGGCGGACTGCTTGGATCCTCCATCAAGTGGAACTTCACGAAGTTCCTCGTCGCTCCTGACGGCCAGACGGTCACGCGCTACGCCCCCAAGACCGTTCCGTCCGCTCTCTCCGGCGATATCGAGGCCCTGCTCACTGCCGACAACTGATAACCCCGACTCCATATCCCGACGTCACACCCGACCGGGGGTGTGACGTCGGGATATGGATTCACGGAACTACTCGGTGCTGATGGCCTCGAGGACGTTGAGCCGGCCGGCTCGGAACGCCGGCCACAGCGCAGCCAGCACCCCCACCGCGCCCGCCAGGACGAGGAACAGCAGCAGGCCCAGCCACGGGATGTCGAGCACCTCGATCCCCTGCTCCACGAGCGTGCGCTGCAAGGCGACGGCGAACCACACCCCCAGCACGAGCCCGATGACGGCGCCGTACACCGCGATGACCAAGGCCTCCAACACAACCATCGTGCGGATCTGGCGACGGAGCGCACCCACGGCGCGCAGCATGCCGATCTCACGAGTCCGCTCGACGACGGACAGCACGAGCGTATTGACGATGCCCAGCACGGCGATGAGGATCGCCAGGCTCAGCAGCATCACCATGACGAGCAGCAACTGGTCGACACTTGATGTGATCTGCTCACGGAACTGCACCTGACTCAGCACTTGCACAGTCGGGTAGTCGACGAGGGCAGCTGTCATTGCGTCCTGAAGCTGCGTCGAATCCACGCCTGGCTCCGCCTTGACGTACAGGAAGGCGGCACCCATCTCGACGCCAGCATCTGTGAGCGCCGTCGAGTCGACGACGTACCCCGAGTATGCGCCCGCGGGGTCGTACAGTCCCGTGACGGTGAAGTCGGCCGTGCCGGTCGTCACGCGGACGGTCACGGGATCCCCGATGCCCACTCCCGCCCCGGTCGCCGTCGAGGTGTCGACCAGCATCCCGCCGGCGTCGACCCCGGCCAGAGATCCGGACGTGAACGTCAAAGTAACCATCTCGCCGAATGTCGACGCGTCGACGCCGACGACGTCCG
>JAPLBU010000094.1 GCA_026392575.1 Actinomycetota bacterium
CCGAAACAGATTCAACCCCTGCAGTCACGTCGCTCCTCGTCAATCAGATGTACTCTGACCGACTATTACAGCTATCTCGAACGCGATGCACAATTCGATCTCCGCGAACTGAGCAAATCGATCAAAACCTCCGCATGAACCCGTTTGGAGTTGAGCAGAATGAGCGCAACAACGCAGCGAGGAGAGATCGACCGAGCTGACGCTCGCCTCCTCCTTGCGCTAGTCGACGACCCACGAGCGACAGTCGTCTCGCTCGCCGAACGGACAGGCCTCTCCCGCAACACTGTCCAAGCTCGTCTGGCACGATTCGATGAGCGAGGGGCATTGAGGTCATTTGACCATCGAATAGATCCCGGCTCGTTGGGCTACCCACTGACTGCCTTTATCAGCATCCAGGTGGTGCAGAGGCAACTGTCGGAGGTTGCAGAGGCCTTGGCGGGAGTTCCCGAGGTACTGGAAATAAGCGGATTGAGCGGCACTTGGGATCTCCTTGCACGGGTGGTGGCGCGCGACGCTGACGATCTCTATCGGATTGCAGGACAGATATTGGCGAGCGAAGGCGTGCAACGGACGGAAAGTTCCCTCGTGATGCGGCGACTCGTGGACTACAACCTGACACCGCTGCTGCGCATCGCAGCCGGGTCCTGAATTCCCAATCTAGTCGCACATACGTTCGACTAGATTGGGCGGATGGCGGCGTCCCACGAGAATGCCGAGATCGAGTTCCCAAATGGGGTATGCCCGGTTCGCACGGTCCGTTGGCGGTGGAATGGGGACCACAGTGCCCCCGCGGCCGGCGTGGGCGAGCCGTCAGCGAGCGCAAAGAGATGCTCGGAGAACGCTTCGGGCCTAGGAAGCGACGAGAACGAGCCACACTAAAAGGCCCGAGACCGCCCGAGTGGGCGCGAACCAGACTGACATTTGACTGACATTCTGTGTTTCGGCGCCTTGGCCGCCTTAGCCTAGAAATGGCGAAAGGCCTTGGAAACCAAGGCCTTTCGCTTCGTAGCGGGGACAGGATTTGAACCTGTGACCTCTGGGTTATGAGCCCAGCGAGCTACCGAGCTGCTCCACCCCGCGTCGCTTGTTGCTCAGTAAGGATAAGGGTGAGGGCAGGGTTACTCCAAATCCCCCATGGCCGAGGCGTCCGCGGGGGCACCTGCCGCGGCCGGAACTGCCTCGACCGCCGGCGCGTGGGCATTGCGGTAGATCAGGGCCCAGGCGGTGGTGAACCAGGCCAGCACGAGGCCGCTGATGATCCAGACGACCAGGCTGGCGGCCGATCCGCGGATGAAGAAGGCCGTGAATCCGTTGATGAAGGAGCCCAGGATGACGATCAGGCCGGTGATCAGGGTCGTGATCAGCCAGCGCCAGGGGCGGCGGGCGATCGTGCGGAAGTTCGCAGCCAGGACATTGGGCCGGCCGTCCAGGGCTGCGAGGAGGAGGAACGGGGTCACCGCGACCACGAGCAGGCCGGGGAGGCCGTAGAGCGCCAGGCCGATCGCGATGACGATGACGAGGCCGACGACGGAGAGGGCGTAGCCACCGGCACGATCCTTCAGCGCCGTGATGGCCTGCGGCCAACCGACCCTGCCGTCGGCAACGTGCAGGGCGGCGGCGGCGGCGAGGCCGTAGGCGACGATGAAGACAAGTGCGCTGGCGAGAGCGAGCAGGATCGGCACGAGTCCGTCGCCCGGCGTTGGATCGGGCCCGATGAGCAGCGCCTGCAGGATCGCGTTGACGATGATCACCGGAACGATGACGGTCCAGCCCCGCCACATGCGCACGAATGCGGAGGCGAGGGCCGAGGCGCGGTAGGTCTTCACTGAGGGGCCCGCGCAGCCTTGTCGAGAACGGCCTGCACGTCACCGTCGTAGAGCATGTCGCCGCCGACGGTCACGGTCATGGTGTCCGGGGTGGTGGAGACATCGGCCGTGACGGCGATGACGCGGCCGTCGGTGAGACTCCCCACGCACGAGACGGCCTTGGCAGCCTGCGTGCAGACGGGTGCCTGGAGGATGCCGAACCTCGACCGCCGACGGGAGCAAGACCACCGATCTGCGATGCGCAGCCGGTGAGGGCGAGCAGCAACGTCGCGACAACTGCTGCTGCCCCTGTCGTTCTGCGTCGCGCGGTGATCCGCGTCATGACGTTGACCAGCCCTGCTCGTAGGCCATGATCCGCGCGCGGTCCGCGGCCTGTGCCGCCTCGATCGCGGCGTCGGTGACGGCACTGAGGTCGATGGGAGCGGGCATGAGCAGCTCACAGTTGCGATCCATCACCGAGCCGATCCGCAGGCTCGGACTCTCGACCCAGTCATTCGCACTGAACTCGCGACTGAGACTGGCCAGGCCCAGGGGCGTGAGGTCACCGTTCCACTCAGCCGGTGCTGCATGGTCGAGCGCTGTGGTGAACAACGACATCGTGCCGTCGCGGTTGTCGACGATTTCGATCACCTGCTGCTGCTGCGGGTAGTCGATGCAGGAAGCCGTGGTGATCTCCCAGAATCCGCCAGTTCCGGCAGCGTTGCGATGCGGGGTGATGGTGTTGATATGCGTATGGCCGTTCATCCACGCGACCGCGTTCGGGTACTCGAGCAGCATGGCGATGAGTTCCTCGGCGTGCACAAGCCGCTGCGGCTCGGTGGCCAGCGCTGCGTCGTTCTCCAGGGTGAATGAGTTGTGGTGGCTGAAGAGCATCGCGAGCTTGCCGTCCTTCGTCGCCTGCTCAAGGCCCTGCTTCAGCCATTCGAACTGCGCCTCGGGCACGGCGCCATCGGGACCGGCTATCTGGTTGCACGTGTCGAGGCCGAAGGCGCGCACGAACGGGCCGATATCCGCCGACCAGTAGGTCTCACCACTGTCAAGGTTGGCCTGCGTGAAGCCGTGGCCGACGGGACCGGGATTGGGCGCGGTCTGAAAGTGCGCGGCCATGAAGTCCTGCTGCTGCAGCAGCTTGCGCGCCGGGTCGGCCGTGACGGCCTTGGACCCGAGGTGGATGCCGACGTTGTCCGAGAGCACGTGCAGCATGCGTCCGAGCGCCGATGTCTCCGCCGACCACCCCTGCACGTAGTCGATGCCCTGCGCCGTCCAGTCGAAGAACTTGCGGTCACCGACGGCGAACGCGCGCAGCGCCGCGGGCACGCCCATGGTGCCGATATAGACGGTGTCGTGGTTGCCGTAGACGCCATACCAGGGGACGGGCAGTCCCGGGCTCTTGACCTCCTGGCTCACCGCAGCATCGAGCATGCCGGGCACGGTGGGAAACCCGTAGTTGCCGAACCAGTCACCGGTCGGATCCTCCGGGTGATAGGCGTAGTACGCCTCGGACCAGGACTGCACGCCGTCGTAGACACCGACATCACCGGAGTTCGGCGTGATCGGCACACCGTCGAGAAGATCGACGTACCAGCGGGTCTCGAGACTGCTCAGCATGTCGGCGCTGTCGCCGGTGACGAACGCGGCAGCGAGGGGCGCTCCCGTCAACTGGGAGATGCGCAGGTCCGTGATGCTCGTGACCATGGCAGCCGCGACATGCGTGGTGAGCGTGTCCTGCGGCCGGAAGGCGCCGCCCCACAGCGTGTGGTCCATCGCGATCATCGGCTCGAGTCGGGCGGGGCTCTGCGCATCCATCAGGTGCATGTCGGAGAGGTGGCCGAAGTAGAGCAACGATCGACGGCGATCGGCACGCTTCGGGTCGGGGACCTGCCCGAGGATGTCGAGGCGGACGAAGTGCGGCTCACCGATGCGCGTGACGAGCTTGCGGTACTGGTTGTTGGCGATCGGGCCGATCGCGATGCCCTGCTGCAGCGTGCTCGTGCCGGTGCCCACCGTGGCCGGCGCCGACAGCACGCTGCCCAGGGCCTGCTTCGGGATGGCCCAGGCCGCGCTCAGGCCCGCGACGGTGGCGAGGAAGGCGCGCCTGCTGAGTCCAGCCATGGGGGAATCCTGCCGCACGGCGGGCTCTCTGCGGTGCGCTGCGTCCTTCAGAACACCCAAAATGTCGCTGGGCTTGTCTACCCTGTGGGAATGAACAGCGATATCGGGATCCCCGAGGCGAATACTCCTGACGGATCAACTGCGGACCAGGCCCTCGCTTACCTGCTCGCAGCCCGCGAGGCATCCGTCGCCGGGCATGGCTCGCTGCGCGACCTCATCGAAGACGGGCGCTGAACCTGTTGTCAGGGGAGTAGGCCATACTGATACGACTTCTCGTATCGGAGGGATCATGTCGGCCTCAAGCCTGCTGCGCCTAGCTCGACACCAGCGCGGAGCCTCACAGCGCACCCTGGCTCGTCTCGCCAATGTCAGCCAGCCGGGCATCGCTGCAGTGGAATCCGGGGCGCACGATACGACCGTGAGCCGGCTTGAGCAGCTGCTCGCAGCACTGAACCAGCAGATCATCCTGCTGCCGTCGTCCTGCGGGCCGGCCTGGGAAGCGGCTGCGCACGTCAGAATCGCGCTTCAGGAGGTTGGCCCAGGCGACCGTGCGTTCCGCCGCGTGATCCAGCTCTCCGACGACCTTGCCCGTGAAGGCGGCGCGGTTCGAGTGGCGCTCGCTGTCACGGAACCCGCCCCCATCGGTGACATCCGCTGGGATGCACTTGTTGCCGGGGTCGTGGACTACTGGCTCACCGTTGACGACCTGCCCCGGCCGGA
>JAPLBU010000085.1 GCA_026392575.1 Actinomycetota bacterium
CCACTTCGTCGGGTCATGGCTGACCGAGGTGTTCGGGTGGATCGTCCTCACCTCGCTGTTCGCAGCAACCCTGGCGTTCCAGAACAGTGCGGCTCGCTACCTGTTCTCCATGGGCCGCGCGGGTGTGCTGCCGAAGAAGCTCGACCACACGAACAAGCAGCAGGCGCCGTTCGCGGCCACGACGGTCGTGTCCGTACTCGCCGTGGTCATGGTGATCGTCGCCGTGATCTTCAAGTGGGACCCGATCCTGAACGTCTTCTACTGGTTCTCGTCGGTGTCCGTGATCGCCATTGTGCTCACGGAGATCCTCGTGAGCATCTCGGTGATCGTCTACTTCCGGCGCACCAAGGAGGACAAGCGGATCTGGAACGTCATGATCGCGCCGGTACTGGCCATCATCGGTCTTGGCGTGGGCGAGTTCATGCTCATCAGCAGGTTCAACCTGCAGGCCGGAGTCGCGGTGGACCCGACCATGTGTCCTGGTGATCCGGGCACCGGCTGTGGGCCGTTCGAGATGACGACCCTGGGCTGGTTCCTCGTGCTCCTGCCCTTCATCGTGTTCGCCATCGGCCTGGCCCTTGGCGCGATCCGGCGCGACAGGGAGAACTACGACGCGGTGCACAACTTCGTGTCCTAGGCATCACGAAGGGGCCCGGTCCATCGGATCGGGCCCCTTCGTGTTTGTCCCGGAATCCGGGGTGGGTTCAGGCGGTCAGTGCAACACGGTGGCGATGGTAGCTGTCGCGGTGGCGTAGTCGAGGACCTTTCGGGGGCGTGCGTTGAGCTTGCGGGCGATCGCGTCGAGTTGCCGTTGGGAGTGGATCGACAGGTCGGTGCCCTTGGGCAGGTATTCGCGGATGAGTCGATTGCTGTTCTCGTTGGTGGGGCGCTGCCAGGGTGAGTACGGGTCGGCGAAGTAGACCTGGACGCCGGTTGCGACGGTGAAGTCGACGTGGCCGCTCATCTCCTTGCCGCGATCCCAGGTGACGGTGGCCTTGAGCTCGGCCGGTAGGCCGCGGATCGACGTCGGCTGTCTTCTTGGATGGGACCTTGACCAGCATGACGAACCGGGATCGGCGTTCGACCAAGGTGGCGACGAACGTGTTGTTCGATCCCTCGATGAGGTCTCCTTCCTTACGCTGTTGGTGTTGCCGGATCGCCTGAATTTGGGCGACCGGTGGCCCTCGGGCAGCGGGTATGGCTGAGTTGTCTCCCTGCCGCGTTGACGGCTCACTGGGAATGGCCGCCCGCTGCCCGTTGATGACTCGACCGCTGATTGAGAGTTGCGACTGTGATCGCTGGGTAAGGACGCGCCGGCGCGGTCATCGATAGGGCCAACCACGTCACGCTGACAGAGAGGAACCGCACGATGGCAGAACTATGGGCCGGAGTTGATGCCGGCAAGCGCACTCATCACTGCGTGCTGATCGACAGTGAAGGCGCCGTCGCCTTGTCGTGCAAGGTGTCGAACGAGGAAGGTGACCTGCTGGACCTGATTTCCTCGGTCTTGGCAATCGCCGACGGCCGTGAGGTCTCGTGGGCTACGGATCTCTCGGATGGTGGAGCTGCGTTGTTGATCGCGCTGTTGGATGCGCACGGGCAGCAGGTGCTCTACATTCCCGGACGGATCGTGCATCACGCTGCCGCGACGTATCGAGGCGATGGCAAGACAGATGCCAAGGATGCCCGGATCATCGCCGATCAGGCGCGCATGCGCACCGACCTGCTCCCGGTCTGCACGCCCGACCAGGTCGCCATAGGTCTTCGCCTGTTGACTTCCCATCGCCTCGATGTGATTCACGACCGGGTGCGGGCGATCAACCGGCTGCGCGCCACCCTGATGGAGTATTTCCCTGCCTTGGAGCGGTCTTTCGACTACTCGAAGAACAAGGCTGCTCTGACGCTGCTGTCCGGCTACCCCACCCCGCAGAGCCTTCGACGTATGGGAGCCACTCGGCTCACGGCATGGCTGAAGGCCCGCGGCTGCCGCAATAGCGCGGGTGTTGCCTTGAAGGCACTGGAGGCGGCCAAGGCGCAGGACACTGTCCTGCCGTGCCAACCGGTTGCCTCGACCCTGGTGGCCAAGCTCGCGGAAAGGATCACAGCAATCGACGATGACGTCACCAGCATCGACGCGCGGATCCTCGAGCAGCTCAGCCTGCACCCGGACGCCGAGATCCTGCTCAGCATGCCCGGATTCGGTCCCTACCTGGCAGCGACCTTCCTCGCCCAGATCGGCGGCAACCTCACCGCGTTCGACAGCGCGGACAAGCTGGCCAGCCTCGCCGGCCTGGCGCCAGTGCCACGCGATTCAGGTCGCATCAGCGGGAATCTGCACCGGCCACGGCGATTCAATCGCAGGCTCCTGAGAACCTGCTACCTCGCTGCGCTATCGAGCCTGAAGAACAGCCCATCCTCACGAACGTTCTACGACCGCAAACGGGCCGAAGGAAAATCTCACAAGCAAGCACTCATTGCCCTAGCGCGCCGCCGCATCAACGTCATCTGGGCCATGCTGCGTGACCACACGCCCTACGTCGAACCCGGCCGCGCGTTGCCAATCGCCGCTTGACAACAGCATTGAGATTCCCAGTGGCCGGGCACGGCCCGGTCGGCTGCCTCGGGCGGTCGTTCGCTGATCGGGATGGCGTCAACGATCTGTCCCCGGCCGTTCCCCTTCGCGCTAGAGGTCCGGGCCCGTCGTGCGGTTCGCCCGGACTTCAACTGCTGGGCCAGTTCCTTGCGCAGCACGCCCCTGGCCTGCACGTAGAGGCTGACGTAGATCGTCTCGTGGGACACCCGCCTAGTGTTGTCATCAGGATGGGTCCGGGCCAGCCAGCCGGCGATCTGCTGCGGCGTCCAGCCCTGCCGCAGCCGGCGCGCGACCTGCCTGCGCAGCCAGCCATGCCGGGCCAGTTTGCATGTCTTCGGGCGGTGGGCCGCGTCCCGAGCCCGCTGATCCGCCCGGACTGCCCGATACCCCGCCCGGCCCCCGTTACGGGCGACTTCACGACTGACCGTCGACGGCGCCCGACCTAGGTCCCGCGCGATCACCCGCAACGACGCCCCCGCCGCCAGACACCGAGAGATCGCCTCCCGCTCAACCAGCGTCAACGACGACGCCGCCCGGTGACGCACCCGCGGACTTATCCCACCGGTGGGTGCAACCACGTACCGCACCGCCCGAGGACTCACCTGCAACGCTCGAGCGATCGACCTGCCCGACTCACCATCCCGCCACCGCAGCCACAACTCATCCCGCTGCGCCTTCGACAACCTCGGACCACGCGACATACCCACCTCCACGTCGAAACCGGAAGTGTTGCGCCGACCGCCTGAACCCACCGGGACAAACCGGCGAAGAACGGCCTCGGAAGGCGTGTGATCGCGGATTTGTCCCGGATTCCGGGACAAACGGATGGGCGGTTTAGCGGGCGGTCACCGTCGCGGGGAAGGCCGCGATCCCGTTCACGAAATTGGAGTTCGTCCGCACGATGGGCCCCTCCTGGGTGAACCGCGTGCCCTGCTTGATCATCTCCTCCAGCAGCACCCGGATCTCCATGCGCGCGAGCGGAGCGCCCAGGCAGTGGTGCGGGCCTTTCGCGCCGAAGGAGACCTGCGGCGGCTTGATCGGCCGGGTGATGTCGAAGCGCAGCGGGTCGGTGAACTCGATCTCGTCGAAGTTGGCTGAGCAGTACCAGATGACGACCTTGTCGTTCTCCTTGATCGAGACACCGGCAAGCTCCGTGTCGCAGGTCGCGGTCCGGCGCATATGCATCACGGGTGTCGCGTACCGGATGATCTCCTCGACCGCGTTCTCGACGAGATCGGGGCGCTGGTACAGCAGCTCGAGCTGATCGGGGTTGTAGATGAATGCCTTGACGCCGTTGCTGATGGCGGTGCGGGTGGTCTCGTTGCCGGCGAACACGAGCACATGGAACATGTTCTTGAAGTCATAGTCGGACAGTGCCTCGCCCTCATAGCGGGCCTCCACGAGTGCAGTGGTGAGGTCGTCCTTCGGGTTGACCGTGCGCTCTGCACGCATCTTGCGGCCGTACTCAAAGAGGGCGTGTGATGCGGGCGCATTGAATGGCAGCAGCTCCAGCGGCGTGATGTTGCCGTACGAGTCGGCCGGGATGCCGGTGGAGTCGATGAGCTCGTCGGACCACTGGACGAGCATCCCGGCGTCCTCCGGTGGGACGCCGAGGATGTTGATGATCACGCGGATCGGCAGGGGTGCGCTGATGTCCTGGACGACGTCGATGGAGCCCTTCTCGGCTGCCTCTCGCAGGACGCCAGCCGCGATCTCCCGGGTGACGTCCTCGTAGCTCCTCACCTTGCGGCTGGTGAAGGCGGGAATTCCGAGCTTGCGCAGTCGGATGTGCTCGGGTGCGTCGGTGTCGACGATGGCCCGCCGTGCATTCATCTGCTCCTCGGTGAGGTCCGGCAGGTTCGTCATGCCGCGTGCGTTGGAGTACGTGGCGGGGTCGCGGGTGACCGTGACGAGGTCGGCGTAGCGGGTCACCGCCCAGAACGGACGTCCGTCGTACATGCGCGACGCAATGGGTTCGGTGCGTCGCATCTCGGCAAAGACCTCGTGCGGGATCCCGTTGGCGTAGGTGGCGGGGTCGGTGATGTCGACGGGCACGGACGTGGTCATGCGGATCCTCCGGGGGTGATGACGAAGCGCCCGGACACGTTCCCGTCGTGCAGGCGCTGATGGGCGGACGCGACGTCGTCGAGGCCGATGATCTCAATGGGGGAGTGCAGTGGGTTGGCTTGAGCGAGGGCGACCATCTCGTGCATCTGGGCGAGCGATCCCCAGATGGATGTCATGAATCGCGCCTCGTGCGGAACCAGGCCGAAGCCGAAGGGCACCGACCCGCCGAACAGGCCGACCAGGACGACGAGTCCCTGCCGCGCGACATGGTCGCGTGCCGTCGCCAGTGTGGCCTCGGCCCCGACGAAGTCGATGACGGCCGTGAAGGTGCCGTCGACCTCACCCGGGGCGGCGACCGCGTCGGCACCGAGCGTGAGTGCGAGTTCCCGCTTCTCGGGCGAGGCATCGACAACGGTGACCTCGGCATCGGAGCGGATCTTGAGCCATTGCAGCCCGAACTGACCCAGGCCGCCTGCGCCGATCACCAGGGCCCTCGGCTTGGCTGCGCGGGTGAGGCTGTCGAGCGTGTGGTCGACGGCGCGGTAGGCCGTCAGGCCGCCGCATGCCAACGGCGCTGCCTGGGCAGGATCGAGGTCACCGAGCGGTACGAGATAGCCGTCGTCGGGCACCGCCATCCTCTCGGCGTAGCCGCCGTCGCGGAACAGGCCGGCCTCGGTGGCGTTCGGGCAGATCATCTCCTGCGCCGAGGAACAGGCCCAGCAGTCGGGCTGGCGGCAGCCCCAGCAGGCATAGACGAGGACGGGACCGAGTCGGTCGTGCCGGGCGGCGACCTCATGGCCGAGGATCACCGGCAGCGCGGTCGCGTAGTCCCCCGCAGCGGCGTGGAGATCCGAGTGGCAGATGCCGCAGGCCAGCACTTCGACAACGGAACCGCCGGGGGGCGCAACTGGTTCAGACACCTCCTGCAGGGTCAGGGGGGTGCCGGGGGCGGTCAGGACGACAGCGCGCATGCGGGTCCTTCGATCGGGCCGGGTTCCCTCGTGCCATATGCGGGAAAGCCCGGACGGCCAGTTCCTCGCACACTACATTTATCAAGTATCTGAAATCCACGGTTTGGGAGGTTCGATGTCGTCTTGGGATCCGGCCGATCGGGACCGGGTGGCGGCGCTGTGCGAGGAGCACGGCATCCACACCGTCGAGTGCGTCTTCGTCGATACCTGGGGGATGCCCCGTGGCAAGCGACTGCCGGTGCGCCAATTCCTCCGCGGGTCCGGCTTCGCGATCGCGAATGTGGTCTACACCTGGGACCCGACCTGCTTCATCTTCGCCACCCCGTGGGTTGACGAGACCGACGGCTTCCCCGACATGCATGCACTGCCGGACCTCGCCAGCTTCCGGGTCGCCGGCTGGACGGACGGCGTCGGCATCGTCATGTGCGACACCGTCAACGTCGAGACGGGCGAGCCGATCGAGATGGACGCCCGGCAGATGCTCAAGCGTCAGCTTGCGCGCGTGGCGTCCCTGGGCTTCGGCGTCGATGCTGCCTCGGAACTCGAGTGCCACTTCTTCACCGAGGACTGGAAGCCGATCTACACCGACATCAACTGCTACTCGATCTACCGAGGCTGGGAGATGGAGCCGTTCATGCTCGACATCCGCGAATCCCTGCGGAAGACGGGCATCGAGGTCGAGGCGTGCAATGTCGAGTACGGGCCGGGCCAGACCGAGATCAACGTCCGCTACGGGCCGATGATGAAGATGGCCGACGACACGGTGCTGTTCAAGTACATCGTTCGTCTGTGCGCCAAGAGACATGGACTCAACGTGACGTTCATGGCCAAGCCCTTCCTGCTCGAGGCGGGCAATGGCATGCACATCCATCAGTCACTGACCCGCGATGGCGAGAGTGCCTTCGCTGAGTCGGACGAGGACTCCGTGCTGGGCAACAGCCTGATGCGCCGGTACCTCACCGGTCTGCTCGCGCATCACAAGGAACTGCAGCTCATCATGACGCCGACGATCAGTGGCTACAAGCGACTGCAGGACTACTCCTTCTCGCCCACCCAGGTGACATGGGGACTCGACCACCGGCTTGTGGGCGTCCGATCAATCGTCGGCGCGGGCAAGGGCAACCGGCTCGAAGCCCGCTGGGCGGCCGCGGACGCGAATCCCTACCTGGTCTTCGCCGGGGTCCTGGCTGCCGGGATCGATGGCCTGGAGAACGACTACGAGCTCATGCCGCAGGTGGTCGGGGATCCGCACGCCGACGAGAGTTGGGAGCGGCTGCCAGTCGACATCACAGGGGCGATCGACAACTTCGACTCCCCGTTCACACGGAGTGTCTTCGGCGATGTGTTCGTTGACAACTTCGTCTTCATGCAGCGCCGCGAGGCGCTGGAGTTCGCCGACAACGCCGAGCCGGGCGATGACGTCAGCGAGTGGGAGCTGCGTCGCTACCGTGCGGTCATCTGAGTGACCCGCATTCTGCTCATCAGTCATGAGCCTGAGGCAGCACCGGCGCTCATCGGCCGGATCCTGCGCGAGCGCGGATACGACACGGTCCTGCATGTGGTGCTGGCCGATCCTGAGCATCCTGACACGGAGTTCCCGGACCCACGCACGTTCGAGGCCGTGATTGCCTTCGGCTCCTTCGCCAATGCCTACGACGAGAGTGTGCGCGCATGGGTCGGACCCGAAATTGCGCTTATTGACGTGATGCTCACCGAGCGGATTCCGTATCTCGGAGTGTGCTTCGGAGGTCAACTGCTGGCGGAGTCGCTGGGCGGGCACGTGGAGCGTGCCCCCGTCGAGGAGCAGGAGATCGGACTGGTGACGTTCGACCAGGACGCGCTGTTGCCGATCCCCGCTGGTCCGTGGTTCACGTGGCACGAGGACCGCATGGTGCTGCCGGACGGGATCGAGGTCCTCGCCCATAACGGCAAGGCCGTGCAGCTCTTCCGTTCGGATCGTGCCGTCGGTACCCAATTCCATCCGGAGGCGGATACCGGGGTCGTCGGATCATGGGTGCGGATCGGGCCCGACCACATCCCCGAGCACACCAGCGGCGCGCAGTTGCTGCAGGACCTGCAGATCCACGAGGCCACTCTGCGTCGCAACTGCGAACAACTCGTCGACTGGTTCATGCACGATGTCGCCGGGGTGGGCGCATGACGTCGGCCCCCCTCGACGGGATCATCGTGGTCTCCCTCGAGCAGGCGATCTCCGCCCCGTTCGCGACGCGGCACCTGGCCGACCTCGGCGCAACGGTGATCAAGGTCGAGCGGCCGGAGGGTGACTTCGCACGCCATTACGACAGCCTGGTGAAGGGGCAGTCTGCCTTCTTCGTCTGGGCCAACGATCGCTGGTGCCGATGTGTTCCTGCACAATCTCTCCCCGCAGGCTGCTGCCCGGCTCGGTATTGATGCGGAGACGCTGCACGCGGCCCATCCTTCGCTGGTCGCCGTCGAGATCTCCGGGTACGGGCACGGCGGTCCGCGCATGGACGACAAGGCCTACGACCTTGCCATCCAGGCCGAGGCAGGTGTCTTCTCTGTCACCGGGGGCGAGGAGATGAGCAAGGTCGGCTTCTCGGTTGCTGACATCTGCGCGGGCATGTACGCGTTCTCGAGCATCCTGGCCGCGCTACTCCGACGCGATCGCACCGGAGAGGGTGCCGCGATTCAGGTGTCGATGCTCGATTCACTTGCTGAGTGGGTGTCCGCGCCGCTCTACGCCGCTGTCTATGGGGATGGCCAGGCTCCTCGCACCGGACGACGGCATCACGCCATTGCGCCATACGGCACCTTCCGTCTGAGCGACGGCAGCGCTGTTCTCATCGCGATTCAGAACGATGCCGAATGGCGGAGCATGACGGAGCACGTGCTGTTGGAGGCGAGCCTGGGAACAGACAGTCGTTTCGCGACGAATGCCCAGCGGATTGCCAACGTTGAAGAGCTGGAGTCGTTGCTCGGTGAGAGGCTTGCCGGGATGACGGCGGATGATGCGCGTCAGCGACTTGCGCGCGGGCGGATCGCGACGGCCCAGGTCAACGACCTGCAGGGCCTGTGGGAGCACGAGCAGTTGCGTGCACGCGGGCGTTTCGTGGACGTCGGCATCCCTGGCGGAACGGTGGAGATGCTCGCGTCCCCGTTCGATATCAGTGGCTGGACGCCGCCGGCGGCGAGCGTGCCGGCGCTGGACGAGCACGACGATGCGCTACTCGCGGAGATCGTGCGCAGGGGAGAGCCTCAGGGCTAGTACGACTTGGGCAGCCCGAGGACGTGCTGTCCGAGGTAGGCGAGGACGAGATTGTTGTTGATGGGAGCGACTTGATAGAGGCGGGTCTCGCGGAACTTGCGCTCGATGTCGTACTCGACGGCGAAGCCGAAGCCGCCATGCGTATCGAGCGACGCATTCGCTGCCGCCCACGATGCCTCCGAGGCGAGGAACTTCGCCATGTTCGCCTCCGCCGCGCACTTCTCGCCTCGGTCGTAGCGGGCAGCGGCGTCAAAGCGAACGAGGTCTGCTGCACGCAGCGCCGCGTAAGCGCGGGCGAGCGGGAACTGCACTCCCTGATTGGCGCCAATGGGTCGGCCGAATACCTCTCGCTCGTTCGCATACGCGACGGCGCGCTCGAGCAGGAAGCGGCCATCGCCCAGGCACTCAGACGCAATGAGGATCCGCTCGGCGTTCATTCCGTCGAGGATGTAGCGGAAGCCGCGGCCCTCCTCGCCGATGAGCGCGTCGGCCGGGATCACGACATTGTCGAAGAACACCTCGGTGGTGTTGTGGTTGATCATCGTGCGGATGGGATTGATGGTCAGGCCGGGGAGGTCGCGCATGTCGAAGATGAAGGCGGACAGGCCCTCCGTGGGCTTGGCGCACTCGTCGTAGGGAGTGGTGCGGGCGAGCAGGAGCATCAGGTCGGAGTACAGGGCACGCGAGGTCCAGATCTTCTGACCGTTGATGCGCCATCCCTCGGGAACGCGTTCGGCGCGCGTGCTGATGCGCGTCGTCTCCGAGCCCGCACCCGGTTCGGTCACGCCGAAGGCCTGGAGTCGCAGCGAGCCGTCAGCGATGCCGGGGAGGTACCGCTGCTTCTGCTCGGGGCTGCCATGCCGCAGCAGGGTGCCCATGACGTACATCTGCGCGTGACAGGCCGAGGGGTTGCCTCCCGAAGCGGAGATCTCCTCCAGGATGATCGAGGCCTCCGTGAGGGTGGCGCCGCCGCCACCGAACTCCTCGGGCACGAGGGCACCCAGATACCCGGCGTCGGTGAGGGCGGCCACGAACTCCTCGGGGTAGGAGTCTGGCTCCAGGCCCCGCCAGTAGGCCCCGTCGAAGGCGGCGCAGACCTGGCGGACTCCGGACCGCAGGTCGTCGAATTCCGGTTTCTCGGTCAGCATCACCCGCTATTTGTATCATTAATCAGAAATCAAAATCGGAGGACTCCATGACTGCCACCGTCGACTGGACCGCACTGGCGGCCACCGTGGCCCCCCAGACCGGGCTGCTCATCGACGGCCGTTGGGGAGCCGGGGCCGGCACCCACGACGTCGTGAGCCCGATCGACGGCCGGGTGGTCACGCAGATCGCGATGGCCGACGGGGCCGACGTCGATCGCGCGGTCGGCGCGGCCCGGGCGGCCTTCGAGGACCGCCGCTGGGCCGGGATGTCGCCGATGGATCGCAAGGACGTGCTCGTGCGCTGGGCCCAGCTCGCGGGTGAGCATGCCGACGAGCTGGCCGTCCTGCACGCCCTCGAGATGGGCAAGCCGGCCCGGGAGGCCAAGGCCATCGACGTGCGCGCGGTTGTGCGAACCCTGCGCTGGTACGGCGAGGCCATCGACAAGGTGCTTGACGAGATTCCCAATGTGGGCGACTCGTCATGGGCGCAGATCGAGCGCGAGCCCGTGGGCGTGGCCGGTGCGATCGTGCCGTGGAACTTCCCGCTGACGATGGCTGCCTGGAAGCTGGCACCTGCCCTCGCGGTCGGCTGCTCCGTCGTCCTCAAGCCTGCGGAGCAGTCGCCACTGTCGGCACTGCTGCTCGCCGAACTGGCGATGGAGGCCGGGTTGCCCGATGGTGTGCTCAATGTCGTCAACGGCACCGGTCCGGTCGCTGGCCGCGCGCTGGCCGAGCACCCCGACGTCGACGTCATCACCTTCACCGGATCAACGGCCGTCGGCCGGATGATCATGCAGTACGCGGCGGCGTCCAATCTCAAGCGGACGTACCTCGAACTCGGCGGCAAGAGCGCGAATGTCATCTTCCCGGATGCGGATCTCGACAAGGCCGCGCGCACGGCGGCCTGGAGCGTGTTCTACAACGCCGGACAGATGTGCACGGCAGGCTCGCGCCTGCTGGTGCACGAGTCGGTCTACGACGAGGTGATGGGCCTGGTCCTCGAGGTCGCCGCTGAGATGCAGCCCGACAACCCGCTCAACCCAGATGCACCGCTCGGCGCCGTCGTGAGTGCAAAGCACCTCGGCACGATCCACGGCATCGTCACTCAGGGCCTCGCCGAGAGCGGATCGCTGCTGACCGGCGGAGCCCCCGTCCGCACTGAGACCGGTGGCAGCTACTACCCGCCGACCGTCGTTGACGCCGTACGCCCCGAGTCGACGCTCGCGCAGACGGAGGTCTTCGGGCCGGTGCTGGCCGTCACCACTTTCCGCGACGAGGCCGAGGCGCTCGCCCTGGCCAACGGCACGGTCTACGGACTCGCGTCCGCTGTGTGGACCAACGACCTGAATCGCGCGCGCCGCTTCTCCAAGGGCCTGCGGGTCGGCACGGTATGGGTGAACTGCTACGAGGAGGGCGACCTCACGGTGCCCTTCGGCGGCGTCAAGCAGTCAGGGCATGGCCGCGACAAGTCGCTGCACGCCATGGACAAGTTCACCGATCTGAAGACCACCTGGATCGAGCTGTCATGACGGCTGAGCCAGTGGGCCTTCGGCCGCGTGGACGACGCAATCTCGCCGAGGACGTCGCGGCGCACATCCGCGACGCGATCCTTGCGGGACGCCTCAAGCCAGACCAGCGCATTGACCAGGATGCGATCGCTGAGGAGCTCGGCGTCAGCCGGCTGCCCGTGCGCGAGGCCCTCATCTCCCTCGATCAGGAGGGGCTGATCCACACGATCCCGCGCAAGGGCTCGTATGTCTCGCGGATCGACCGTGCCGATATCGCCGACCACTATCAGATCTTCGGACAGGTGGCCGGCCTCGCTGCCGCCCGCGCTGTCGCCCGGCTGCATCCGGACGATCTCGCGCGATTGGTGGACCTGCACGATCAGATGTCCAAGGCCGACAATCTCGAGGAGCAGCAGCGGCTCAACCACGACTTCCACCGCACGATCAACCGGGCGGCCGGCAGCCAGCGGATGAGCAGCATGCTTCAGTTGCTGTCGCGGTCACTGCCGATGCCCTACTCGGACTTCCCTGCCGAATGGCTCGACGAGGCCAACCGGCAGCACCGAGACATTCTCGACGCCTTCCCCCGGCGGGACACGTTGGCCGCACAGCGGGCCATGGAACAGCACATCAATGCCAGCGCACGACACGCGATCGAGGTGCTGGAGCACCTCGACTTCTTCGAGGATGAGTGATGGATCGCTACCTGCACTGGATCAACGGAAGCCGCACAGCACCGGCGTCAGGTGACTACCTGCCGACTCTGGATCCGATGACCACGCAGCCCTGGGCGGAGATCGCCCAAGGCACTGCGGTCGACATCGAGCTTGCCGTGCAGTCGGCGCATGAGGCCTTCCCGGCGTGGCGTGATGCCGGTCCGACCCGTCGCGCCGACGTCATCTGGCGCCTCGGCGACCTCATCGCCGAGCACGCCGATGAGCTTGCTGCGCTGGAGGCACGTGATGCCGGCAAGGTCGTGCGCGAGGTGCGCGGGCAGATGGTCTCGCTGCGCTCCTGGTACCACTACTACGCGAGCCTCGCCTACCAGACCGAGGGCCGCACAATCCCGCAGGATCGCGCGAGCGTCACGGTATTCACGCAGCGAATGCCGTTCGGAGTTGTCGGTGTCATCCCCGCTTTCAACTCGCCGATGCTGCTGGGCGGCATGGGCCTTGCACCGGCGCTGGCCGCCGGCAACACGGTCGTCGTCAAGCCGCCGGAGGTCAATGCGCTTTCGCTGCTGCGTCTCGGCGAACTGGCGAAGGAGGCCGGGCTGCCGGACGGCTGCCTCAACATCGTGACGGGCTATGGACA